>NZ_JAGHEW010000001.1 GCF_017889095.1 Thomasclavelia sp.
CCTTATAGTTTTCATACTGCTGATTATAAGCTAAAAATTCATAAGCCAGTTCTCTAAAGGCCATTAAATCATCGATATCTTTCTGGTTTTCAATGGCAATTAAAGCAAAGAATCCCTGATTGCCCCATTTAAAGATAACATCTCTTCTTCTTTCTAAGATTTTAATAACTTCGCTTTCCACCATGCCGGTCATTTCGCTTTCATAGAGTTCAATACTCTCATCATCAATGATGCTGTTACCGTTAAAAGCAGCAGCGTTAAAGATATCTACAAAATTAACAGCTTTTTTTAGATGATGCTTTAAAATTGAATCATTTTTAATTTCTGATTTCATAATCTACTCCTTTCTGTATAAATTAGAAGAATAAATCATTAAATCTAAAGACATTATACTACATAATTTATTCTTCTACTATTTATATACAACCGCACTTAGTGTTTTTTCTTTTTTTATTTTAATTTTTTTGAAATTTTTTAAAAAAAGAAAAGGAATCTAGTCAAAGATTCCTTATAAATCAACATTACGACTAATAACATCGAGATTTTTGTCACTAAACGGTAACTTTAAAACACGATAAATATAACAATTTCAAAAACCAATTTAGGTCCTTCAAAGCTATTTACATTATTTGTTTAATTATGATTTTTAATACTAAAGCTTTATAATTTATAACATAGTAATTTTTCCAAAATAAAAAGATTGGTTTTATCCAATCTTTTATGAAAAATGATCTTCAATTGGTAAAACGATCTTAAAAGTAGTTCCCTCATTTAACTTACTTGAAAGATGAATATTACCATGATAATATTGAACAATATGTTTAACGATTGCTAGACCTAACCCTGTTCCCCCAGTTTCTTTATCACGACCTTGATCACATCTAAAGAAACGTTCAAATACGCGACCTTGATCAATTTTAGAAATACCTCGTCCAGTATCTTGAACAATGATCACAACATCGCTTTTAGCTTGATATGCCTTAATAATGATTTTTCCTTGATCAACGTTGTATTTAATAGCATTAGTAATTAAATTGCTAAATAACTGATGCATGTGCTGATGATTTGAAATATAAGTTATATCTTCTAATTCCTTGCTAACTTCTAAATGACGTTTATCAATTTCTACTTGCATACTATCAACAATTTCATCAACTAATGGAATTAAGTGGACTGGATGCTTGATTACGTCGATATCTTTATTTTCTAACCGAGAAATCATTAAAATATCATTAACTAAATTAGACATATTTTCAACTTCACCATGAATCTTATCTAATGCTTTTTTTCTTGAAGGTTCGTCATTGATAACCCCCGTTTCTAACAACTCACTATAACCTCTAATTGAAGTTATTGGTGTTTTTAATTCATGAGAAACATTAGAGAAAAATTCCTGGCGCATTTTCATGGCATTATGCTGTTCAGTAATATTGACAAACAATAATGTTACACCATAATCAACTCGAGCTACATAACAATTATAAAATTCTTTTTCTTTTTCAATTTCGACAATTTGTCTTTCAGTCGTTAAATGATCTAGCGCATTTATTATTTTAAAATCAAAAATAAAGTCTTTAATTGGATTATTTAATCTAATGCGGTTTCCATATAGCTGCTGAGCTTTACGATTAACCATTAAAACCTCAAGATTACTATCAAGTAGAATAAAGCCTTCTTTCATCTGATCCAAGATACCATTGATCTTAGTCCGTTCTTCTTTTAATGTTTTCATCGTGTCATGAATTGTTTTAGCTTGATCTTCTAGTTTGGTTGCAATGATATTGAATTCATCATATTTATAAGCATCAAATTCTAATTCCCGATAATCTTTCATTTTCATTACTTGTGTCGTAATTTCTTGTAATGGTGCAGTTAAAGTATTAGCGAAACGTTTTGATAAAATAATTGCAATTGTAAGTGAAATAATTGCTCCAATTCCTAATGGTTTAATTAAAGTTGGCAAGAAATCAAAAATGCCATCATAAGGAACTGATAAACGAACAATATAATTATCATTAAATAAAGCTACATAAAGTAAATTTTCTTTCGTTGTTTGGGAATAACGAGTAGCGTAGCCAACTCCATCACTTAATGCCTCTTTAACTTCTTCACGACCATGATGGTTTTCTTCAATCGAATCACTATCACTATCAGCTAAAACATCACCATTGGTATCAATAATGGTAAGTCGAGTATTATCGTTATAAGCAAGCGGATTTAAATTAGCTACTTGCTGCTTTAAATCCTGCTTATCATCTAATTGATAGTCAATTAACTTGACAGCATAAAGCATATCATGTTTCGTATTTTCTAATAACTGGTTTGATAAAATCACCATTGAAACACTGCTAGATAAAATCAAGGTAATTAACAAAACAGTAAGGAAATAACGGAAGATAGTTTTATTCACTATCATCATCTCCTTCAAAGAAACGATAACCGACACTACGAACTGTTTTGATATATTTATGACCATCATCATTTAACTTGCTTCTTAAAGCTCGAATATGAACATCTAAAGCTCTTGATTCACCAATAAAATCATACCCCCAGATTTCATTTAATAATTCTTCACGTTCAACGACACGATGTTTATTATCCATTAAGTATACTAATAATAAGTATTCTTTATTAGTAAGTTCTATATTTTGTCCATCTAATTTAACTGATCTTGTTTGTTTATCAACAATAATATGTTTAGTTTTAAGCACATCACTTGTTTTATGGCGTCTTAACAATGAACGTACTCTAGCCTGTAATTCAAGAATTCCAAATGGCTTAGTCATATAGTCATCACTACCACTATCTAAACCATTTACTTTGTCAATCTCACGATCTTTAGCACTTAGAATTAAAATTGGTATCTCGTTATTAGTTTCTCTAATCTTGACAATTGCATCAATACCATTCATCTTTGGCAACATTAAATCAAAGATTGCCAGATCAGGTGCATTTTTATTAATTTCTGCAATTGCATCAATCGCATTATCAAACTGGGTTACTTCATAACCACTGCTTACTAGTGCCAAATTAATAATTTCGCGAATATTTTCATCATCTTCAACTACAAAAATACGTTTAGCCATTGTTATCCTCCTAAATCAAGCGATAATTATCTACTGTCCCGGTTTGATTAAATTCAACCCATTCACAAATATTAACAGCATGATCACCAATTCTTTCAAAGTATTTAGCGATCATTAAGAAATTTATCACTAAATCAATATTCTCTGCATTTTCATTTACTATTTGAGTTAATTCTACCTTAACTTCTTTAAATAGTCCATTCATTTTACCTTCCATACCTTTAATTTCTTTAGCTTTTTCTAAGCTAGATTGATGGAAGGCTTCAACTGAACCACGAACCATTTCTTTAGCTAAAGCTGCCATATTAGGGATATGTTCAACCATTTTATATGGACAAGTAACATCAGTTTCTAATAAGATTTCTGCAATATCAGCTCCCTGATCACCAATTCTTTCCAAATCAGTAACAACTTTTAAAGCTGTTGAAACGTTTCTTAAATCACTGGCAACTGGCTGTTGTTTTAAAATAAGTGACAAGCAGCGAGCTTCAATCGTTCTTTCCATATCATTGATTACTTTATCACCAGAAATAATATCTCGGCAAAGTTCTCGGTCGCCACCTTTAAAAGCAACGATACAATTTTCGATTGCTAAAACAACCAAATGACACATTTTATCTAAATCAACATGCAATTTATTTAAATCATTTTCAAAATTACTTCTTAACATTTTTTTCTCCTATCCAAATCTTCCCGTAATATAATCTTCAGTCCGTTTATCCTTAGGCATACCAAAGACATCTTTAGTCTTACCATATTCAACCATTTCTCCCACTAAGAAAAAGGCTGTATAATCAGCAATACGGCTGGCTTGTTGCATATTATGAGTTACAATAGCTATTGTATATTTATTTTTAAGTTCCATCAACAATTCTTCAATTTTTAATGTTGAAATAGGGTCCAAAGCACTTGTTGGTTCATCTAATAAGATAACTTCTGGTTCTACTGCTAAGGCTCTGGCAATACATAAACGTTGTTGTTGTCCACCTGATAAACCTAAAGCACTTGAATGTAATCGATCTTTAACTTCATCATATAAAGCAGCTGCCTGCAATGAATCTTTAACGATCTTATCTAATGTTTTTTTGTTTTTGATCCCATGAATTCTAGGTCCATAAGCAATATTATCATAAATGCTCATTGGAAATGGATTGGGCTGTTGAAATACCATTCCAACTTTTTTTCTTAATACAGTAGTATCCACACGGCTGTCATAAATATCTTCATCATCCAAAGTAATACTACCAGTAATTTTGACATCTTTGACATAGTCATTCATGCGATTTAATGTCTTTAAAAATGTTGATTTACCACATCCTGAAGGACCGATAAAAGCAGTAATTTTATTTGTTTTAATATCTAGACTAACATCTTTTAAGGCATGTTTTTCACCATAGTACAAATCTAGATTTTTTGCTACGATCTTATTTTCCATTCTAATCCACCTTATTTACATCAAATTTATTTGAAATCCATTTTGCTAAAAAGTTCAATCCTAAAACAATTACAATTAATACCAATGCAATTACAAAAGCAATTTCATAATTACCCTTAGCCATTTCTAAATACAACTGAATTGTAAGAGTTGCCCCAGAAGTAAACAAATGACCAAAAATATTAGTTGGTAAAATTCCTAAAGAACCGGCTGTATATAACAAGGCTGCTGATTCAGCAACAATTCTACCCATACCTAAAATTATCCCTGTTAAAATCCCCGGCATCGCACTAGGTAATAAAACAGTACGAATCATATACCACTTAGTAGCCCCAATCCCTAATGCGGCTTCACGATAGCTTTTAGGGACTGCTTCTAAGGCCACTTGAGTATTTCTAGTAATGATTGGTAAGATCATGATCGCCAATGTAAATGAACCTGATAAAATTGAAAAACCTAATCGACATAACCCACCAAAAAATAACATCCCAAATAAACCATAAATAATTGATGGAATTCCCGCTAAAACTTCGGTCGTAAATGAGATCACATTAACCAGCTTTTTATTTTTAGCGTATTCATTTAAAAATACAGCTCCGCCTATTCCTATTGGACAAGCTACTAATAAAGTCACTACAACAATATATAATGTATTAATAATATTTGGTAAGATTCCGACAGTCCCTTTTAAAATACTGTTAGTATTAACCAAATAAGAAAAATCAAAGCTTGGTACACCGCGATATAAGATATAGCCAAGACAAACAACTAATACCAATACTGAAAGTGCACTTGCAAATTGAATCAAGAAATATAAGACTTTATCACTAACACGACTTTTTTTGTCATAAATACTTACACTATTCATGTTCGTCTCCTCTCTTGATAATGAATGTTAAAACTAAATTAATCACCATAATAAAGATAAATAATACTAACCCGATCGTAAATAATACTTGACGATGAGTTCCGGCTGCATAACCCATTTCGGAAACAATTCCGGTCGTTAAAAAACGAACTGAATTAAATGGCCAAGGCGCATTAACTGAATTTCCAGCTACTAATAAAATTGCCATAGCTTCACCAATAGCTCGACCAACTCCTAATACGATTGCCGAAACGATTCCTGATTTAGCACTTGGTAAAACAACTTTAAAGATTGTTTGAATCTGACTAGCTCCTAGTGCTAATGAACTTTTGCGATAGTCATCAGGTACTGTATTTAAAGCAGTTTCGGTGATATTAATCAAAGTTGGCAAAATCATAATTGCAAGTACGATAATTGCCGAAATTAAGTTAGCACCACCAGTAAATTGATGGGTTGATGATCCCGCAAATATCAACATTTCAATTTTATACATAAAAGGACAGACAATTAAGATTCCTAGTAACCCATAAACAACTGATGGGATTCCCGCCAACAATTCAATTGCAGCTTTTACTATTTTTCTAACTTTAGGATTAGCGATTTCTGCTAAGTTGATTGCTGTAAAAACACCAATTGGCACTCCAATCAAGATAGCCAAAAACACACCAACAATTGATGTTAAGATAATCATCAAGATCCCATATTGAGGATCAGCTGCAGTTGGTGCCCACACACTGCTAAATAAAATTTCTCCAATTCCTACTTCAAATAAAGCAGGTGTTCCTGAAATAATCATATACCCAGTAATAGAAACTACTGCAACGATAGATACAATAGCACAGCCACGAAATATTATCGCGGCTGTTTTTTCTACCATCGACTTTGTTTTTCTATTACTAATAATAGATAACATGTCTTTTTCCATAATTAACTCCTAGTTTGGACTAACTAATTTACAAGATTCAATGATTTTTTGTCCAGCTTCACTTTCAATGAATTCAAATAATGCTTGTACTTCTTTACTTTGTTCACTAATTTCACCTTTAGTAGCCATTACAAATGGTCTTTGTAAAGTGTAAGAACCATCTTTAATTGTATCAACTGTAATTTCTACATCATCTAAAGTTAATGCTTTAACAGTATCGTTATCTTGAATTGCTTCAAATGATACATATCCAATAGCACCTTCAGTTTCGGCAACACGACCCATTACGGCACCAGTTTCATTTAATTCTTGAGCGTATTTACATTGATCTTCAATTTCTAAGATTTCTTCAAAGGCACCGCGAGTTCCAGAACCTGCTTCACGTCCAATAACAACGATTTGTTGATCATCACCACCAACTTGTGACCAGTTAGTAATTTCACCAGTATAAATTTGTTTTAATTGATCAGTAGTCAAATTATCTACTTTACTATCAGCGTGCGTTACAATAGCAATACCATCTAAAGCTACAACGTTTTCAACTAAACCTTCAGCTTTTTCATCATCAGTTAATGCTCTTGATGAGTTTCCGATATTAGCTGTTCCATCAATTGCTGCTTCAATACCAGCACTTGATCCTGTAAATTGTGGTTCTAATGTTAAGTTAGGATATTGTTCTTTGATCCCTTCTGCTAATGCATTAACAAATTCTTCCATTGAAGTTGAACCATTTAATGTAATTTTTCCGCTGATGTCACCAGATGAAGAATCATCTCCTCCACCGCCACATCCAACTAAGCCTAAGCATAATACTAATGTTAATAATACTCCAAATATTTTTTTCATACTTCTTAAATCCCTTCCTTTATCTTTTCTTAAGACACATATATAATAATCAAATCAAAGCTTTCGTTATATCAAAAATATGTATTAATTATGTTAAGTTTATGTAAAGAAAAAAGGGAAATTGCCTAATTCCCCTCATCATACATCGCTAACATACTTCTTAACCTATTTTTTACATTTATCCGTAGACTGCTTGGAGCGACTACTTCTACTTTATTTTGCAGCATCATTAACCAGCCAATTAATCCATCCGACAAAGCCACATTAAAAATTCTAGCTTCAACTCTTTCTTTATCAATTCTTCTAACAATAATATCTTTACCAAATTGACTTACTACTTCACGAATAACTCGTCGATTGAAGATTATGATCAAATCAATATGTTCATTACTAAAAAACATATTAACATTATTTTCAAATTCCTTAACAATATCATAACGTTTACTGATTTCTTCAAAGCGGCCACGCTGATTCATAACCAGCCGCATTCGATCCACCCGATAAACTGATAAACTATCTTTACGTTTATTGAAATAACCAACTAAGTAATAAATTGAATTACGTACTAAGATTTGATACGGTGATATCATATAAGTTTCTTCATTTAAGTTCCCATTAGTATGATAAACCTCAGTTAACCGATTATCTTTGATGTCATAACTAACATATTTAAAAGCAATATTGCGATGATTATTGATTGCTTTAATGATCGTTGTTAGATTAACTAATAAATCAAAAGTTAGATCCTGACTAGGTTTCTTTTCAATATACAAACGTTTACTTTGATTGGTTGAACTTAATAACAATAACTTATTAACTAGCTCATTAGCTGCTTTTTGATCCAAATTAGGATTAGATACCACATTATCCACTAAAAACTGCAACTGACCATCTTCAAAAAAATCCTCAGCAATAATAAATCCTTTCCGTCTAATTGTTTGAATTAATTTTTTACCTGTCAAACAAGTATAAAAATCATTAATTCTTTCAATCAAACTATAAACCGTTTTAATATCCACCTTAATTCCATATTCACTTAAAGCTTCAACAATATCTTTACCACTGATTGGTTCGCTGCTTTCTTTAATTACCTTAAAAACATAAAACAATTTTTCTCCCATGTTCTTCTCCTACTCACTTATCAAGTCTAAAGGTATATGCATCATTCTAGCATATTTTCGATACATGCGTGGATTATAATTATATAATGCTGGCAAATATCGTTCTATTTTTTCATCAATACTAATATATTTAAAATAATGGTATACCTTTTTATATTGTTTTTCTAGTAGTAAAATGTTACATGTTAAATAATAATAACGTTCACTGCTTAAATGCTGACGATTACAAATCGCTAAAACAAAACTTTCAATAATTTTAGGAGAAAACTTAATTAGATGTCTTAATAAACAATATGTTTCAACTGTAAAGCCGCCTAAATCTAAAATATGTTTAACTAATTTATATTTATAAACTGACAATGGATAAAAATGCTGATCAAGCAATAAATTCATCATTACTAAATCTTTTTCCATTTCATCAAAACTTAATGCTCGATCGATTTTACGTTTAATTCGAGTAAAAACAAGTAATTCCAATTCTTTATCCTTAGAAATTTTCTTTTTCAAAATGCTAATATCCATGCTTTTATTTACAAGATCATGAATTTTTTGAATATCATTACAAACTTTCAATATGTATCTTTTTACTTCAATAATGTCTAAATCAACTGCCTGCCAATAACTTTTCATGTTTATCACTCCTCTTATCTATCTTTATTATAGTATTTTTGTTAAGTTTTATACCAATACTTAACATTTATTAAACACCTAAAATTAGGTTTTAAACAAAAATATATTATCATACAAAAAAAGTGAATCTTACAGCTACTTTATCACTGTTAAAATTCACTCTATTTAAAATGATTTACTTAATTATAAGTCCACTTCATCTTTACCTGTTTATGATAATGTCCTAATCCAATATAAATGACTTTTCCAACAAGTCCTATATCATATCTTTTTTCCTTGATTTGTTTTACTGCCTGATTAGCCAACTTATCTAAATCCTCTTTTTCATTATCACTGTATTTAAATTCAATTATATATGATGCTAAGTTATCTTTTTTAGCTTTTAAGATAATATCGCATCTTCCAACTCCTGCTTCTTTGTTACTGATGATTTCATAGTCATTACTTAACCAGGCACTCATTCCTAGCATCATCATATGATAGCTGTTTTCGCTTATCAAGTCATAATATGATGGCATCGTTAGCAGGATGTTTTGATATGTTTCAATAAACATATCAGCCTTTTGATAAATTAAGCCCTGAAACATTTTTGACAGTTCCGTCTCTGATATCTTTAAATAATATGATGTCAATGATTTAAACTCATTTTGGACTTCTTTATTGGGTACTTTAATCTTATAATAGCCACTAGTTTCATCCATTGTTTCGACG
>NZ_JAGHEW010000152.1 GCF_017889095.1 Thomasclavelia sp.
AATACTGATTGATCATTGTATTTTTTATCGAAGTAACTAAATGATGATAACCTTGCTGGCTATCTTGAAGATGATTTTGATATAATTTAGTTTCATTAATATCCTGGATCAATGTCCCACCAAAAGCAACATTAATAACTTGAATGCCGCGACAAATACCGATGATAGGTTTATTCTTTTCAATAAATTTTTTAATTAATTTCATTTCTAATTCTTCGAGTTCGTTTGGTTCAGTTTCGGTTTTAGGATTACAAGCTGCTCCATAATATTTAGGATCAACATCTTTACCACCGCTTAAAAATAAACCATCACAATAATCACATAAAAAATCAATGGTAGTATCACTGGCTAAACCAATTGTAATGATATCAATATCATTTTTTCTAAACATCTTTAAATATTCCTTAAAAATATAATAAGCACGCTGATCCCCGTAACAACGCATTGGACTTAATAATACTTTACTCATTATTTACCACCTGCCTTATATAATATATTACTAAAATAATAATTAATGTAAAGAAATTTACAAACTAAGTTGAGATTATTTAGACAAGCGTTTTTAGTTATGGTATACTTTATAAGTAAGGAAAAAAAGAGGGATATATAATGAATTTTTTAGATAATATAATTGAACAATTTGGTGCTAAAAATATAATTATTGTTGCAGTTAGTTTACTGGTAATTATTATTACGTTATTTACTTACTGGATGATCAAATTAAAAGGCTATCGTAAAGAAATCGTTGATTTAGAAAATGATTTAAATGCAATCAAGACCCTTCCGATTCAATATCGTTTAGGAAGAGTTAAATCAATTGGTAAAAATATGCCAGAGATAATGGAAAAATATGAAGAATTTGATCTTGAATTTAATGAACTTTTAGAATTGCAAAATAATGAAATCGCACCTTTATTAAATGATATTGATGAACGTTTGTTTTATCGTAAATTAAAAAAAGTACGTAAAGATCTTAATCGCTTAAAAGAAGCAATCGATTCTTATGAAAAACGTTCCAAAGATTTACTGGCAGAAATTGAAGTAATTACAGAAATTGAAAATATTCAGCGCGTAGAAATAATCAAAGTTAAAGAAAAATTTAGAAAAACTAATGATGATTATGCAACTGTAAGATTTAAAATTGAAGATTATGTTCCAGCGATACCAGCAATGTTTAATGATATCGATCAGCGTTTTGTTGAACTTGAAGCATTGATGAATACTCAGCGATTTGATGATGCTAAAGTATCAACTGAAGCAATTGATAAAGATATTGATTTATTAAGTGCTTATTTAAGAGATTTACCAACTTATATTTCGATAGTTCGTAAATACATTCCTAAACGTTTAGATGAGCTAAATAGATCAATTAAAGAAATGAAAGAAAGAAACTTTTCATTAGAAAAGTTAAATACTACAGTTCGTTATAACAAAATTCATAATGATCTAGAAAAAACAATTCAAGCAATCAAAAAATTAGAGTTAGAAGAAGTGGGAACTGCTATCGAAGTTATGACCGATGATATCAACAGCTTAACTTCTGATTTTGAAAAAGAAGAAAATGCATATAGTAAATATGAAGAAGCTCGCAATAATTGTTATAAACATATTGGTCATTTAGACGAAGGACTTAGAAATACTATTGCTTCATTTGAAGAACTTCAAGAAAATTATTTACTAACTGATTATGAAATCAAAGTTAAAGATGATTATGAAGATTTTAAAAAGATATTAGATGAATTAACTGAACTTACTCTAGTAATTGAAAGTAATGATTTTTCATATAGTGTAATGATCGAACAGTTTGATAAACTAATTGAAAGTTGTAAACCATTCGATGATGAATTAAATAAATACATTGAGTTAGAAAACTCACTACGTTTAGAAGAAAAACGAGCTTTAGATGAATTGGAAAATATCAATATCGTATTATTAGAAATTAAATCAGAAATAAAAAATAACCATTTGCCGATGATCAATGAATCATATAAAGATTATATCAATGATTCTTATCAAAAAGCTGATGAAATCTTAAAATTCATTCGTCATCGCCCAATTGATCTGGGTCGTTTATCAATTCAGGTTGATGCTGCTAGAGATGTTATTTATAAATTATATGATAATGTTCATAACTTGATCGTTACTGCAGAAATGGTTGAAGATGCAATCATTTACGGTAATCGTTATCGAACTTCATTTTTAGAAGTTAATACCGAACTTACTAAAGCTGAATTATTATATCGAAATGGTGAATATACTAAAGCTTTAACCACAGCAGTCGATATTATTGAAAAAATAAAACCTGGTTCTTATGAGATGTTAATTAATAAAAACGACACAAAGTCATAGACAAACGTCATGGCTTTGTGTTTTAATTGCATATAAATATATTAAGGGGGTAAAAATGATTTATTTAGATTATGTCGCAACGACACCGTTAAACTCGGAAGTTTTAAATACTTATCATAATTTATTAACTAATTATTTTTTTAATGCTGATTCCATTTATGATAAAGGCATTGAAGTAAATCGTTTAATGGAACATTCACGTAAATTAATTAGTGACTATTTAAAAGTTAGGGAAGATGAATTGATTTTTACTAGCTGTGGCAGTGAAGCTAATAATCTGGCGATTAAAGGTGCTGCTTTTCAATATCAAAATCGTGGTAAACATATTATTACCACAGCGATTGAGCATTCATCAGTTTATGAAACTTGTAAAGAATTAGAAGAAGTATTTGGCTTTGAAGTAACTTATTTAAAGGTAGATAAAAAAGGCTGTATTTCTCTAACAGATTTAGAAAACAGTATTCGTGAAGATACGATCTTAGTTTCAATCATGTATGTTAATAATGAAATTGGGGTAATTAACCCAATTGAAGAAATTAAAAAGATTGTTAAAAAACATCATAAAGTCAAATTACATTTTGATATGGTCCAGGCATTAGGAAAACTGCCGATTGATTTAACTGACGTTGATTTAGCTTCTTTTTCCGCTCATAAAATCTATGGTTTAAAAGGCAGCGGTTTATTATTTAAAAGTCATAAAACAACAATTGTGCCATTGATTAATGGTGGTCAGCAAGAATATGGTTTACGCGGGGGAACATCTAATGCCTGTACGAATATCGTTTTTGCTAAAACGTTGAGGCTGGCATTAGAAAACTTTACAGAAAAAAATGAGCATATCAAAAAAATAAATCAATACTGTCGTAAATGCCTAAAAGAAATAGATGGCATCGTTATTAATAGCGATCCATCAGTATGTATTGATACAATCATTAATTTTTCATGTCTTGGTTATAAACCAGAAGTTATTTTGCATGATTTAGAAACAAAAGAAATATATTTATCGACCCGCAGTGCCTGCTCATCAAAATCAAGCAATATTTCTAGGGTAATGGAACAATTGCATCTTGATGAAAAAGTCGCTTCAAGTGCACTTAGAATTAGTTTTAGTGAACATACTAGTAAAGAAGATATCGATAAATTTTGTTATTATTTACAAGATAGTATGACAAGATTAAAGAAACAGAGGTAAATTATGGAAGCAAATTATATTCTAGTTCGTTTTGGGGAACTAACAACAAAAGGAAAAAATCGTAAATTATTCACAAATCGTCTGTTGAAAAACACTAAAGAAATTTTAGCTGAATTTAAAAGTTTAACTTACGATTTACAACATGATCGGATGTATATTATTTTAAATGGAACTAACTATCAAACAGTTTGTGAAAAATTAAAAACAGTATTTGGAATATATTCATTTTCAGTTGCATATAAAATGGATAAAGATTTAGCACTTGCAAAAAAAGCCGCTTTACAAGTAATTGAATCAAACGCTGGTAAAACATTTAAAATCAATACCAAACGAGCTGATAAAAATTTTCCAGGCAAATCTCAAGATATCAATCGTGAAATAGCTACTTATATTTTTCATCACGCTAATAAAGAATTAAAAGTAGACGTTCATGATCCAGATATTTTAGTAACTGTTGAAATTAGACATGATGCAATTTATGTAATGGATAATATTATCAAAGGTGCTGGCGGATATCCAGTTGGTGTTGGTGGCAAAGCGCTATTGATGATGTCTGGCGGAATTGATTCACCGGTTGCTGGTTATTTGACTTTAAAACGTGGTGTTGATATTGAATGTATTCATTTTGCCGCACCGCCATATACAAATGAACTAGCAAGAGAAAAAGTTCTAGATTTAGTAGATCGTTTAAGACATTTTACTCATGGTAAAATTAAAGTATATGTTGTTAATTTTACCAAATTACAATTAGCAGTTTATGATAACTGCGATGAAAGTTATGCAATGACCGTAATGCGAAGAATGATGTATCGTATTAGTGAAAAAGTAGCTTTAAAAAATCATTGTTTGGCATTAGTTAATGGTGAAAGTATTGGCCAGGTAGCATCGCAAACATTAAATAGTATGCAAGTAATCAATGAAGTAGTTAAATTACCGGTATTAAGACCAGTATTATGTTTAGATAAATTAGAAATTATTGATATTGCAACTAAGATTGATACTTATGATATTTCAATTCGTCCTCATGAAGATTGTTGTACGATCTTTACTCCAAAAGCACCAGCGACAAAACCAAAATCATATAAAGCTGAAGCTTTTGAAGCCGAATTTGATTTTGAAACTTTAATTGACGAATGTGTAGAAACAATTGAAGAAATTGTAATTGATGATAGTTACAAAAAGAATGATGATATTTTTTAATTTTGAAAATTAAAAAATAAAATAGGTATGATTTTTATATTCTGTGACAAGCTATAGTTGTCAGGAGGTGAAAATCATGTCACAAAATTATTCAAGTAAAAACAAATTAGTTGTTCCCGGAGCTCAAAATGCCATTGATCAAATGAAATACGAAATTGCCAATGAATTCGGTGTCAATTTAGGTCCTGAAGCAACTGCTCGTGCTAACGGTTCTGTTGGCGGAGAAATCACTAAAAGATTAGTGGAAATGGGACAAAAACAAATGAGTTCAGGAAACGGTTATAACCGTTCTAAATAGTTATCAAACCCTAGAAAAATTTCTAGGGTTTTTTATTAAAAAAAGCGTATAATTTAAACCATTTGACACAAAATAAAAGTGTCAGGAGGTGAAAGAGATGTCACAAAATTACTCTAGTAAAAACAAATTAGTTGTTCCTGGAGCTCAAAATGCAATTGATCAAATGAAATACGAAATTGCAAATGAATTTGGCGTTAACTTAGGTCCTGATACAACTGCTCGTGCTAACGGTTCTGTCGGAGGAGAAATCACTAAAAGACTTGTTGAGATGGGACAAAAGCAAATGAGTTCATCTAATTATAACCAATCTAAATAAGTTTTTTAAGACTCTAGAAAATAATTCTAGAGTCTTAAATTTTGTATGCCATGCCAGCATACAAAATAAAGAGAGAGGATTGCCGTCCTCTCTCTTTTCTTGTTGGTTCACTGCCAACTTCTACTTTTGACACTATTATTATATCACAAATAAAAAGGATTTGTATAAGATAGAAAATATTTATAAATATGATTCGTCTTTTTTATTTATCATTTTTTGATCTAATGGATATATGTTTATTCTTTTGATTTTTAACTTTGCCCAGTTTTCTTTGCAAATATTATTGACAAGTAAACTTGGCAAAGGAGAAGAGAAGAATGAATAAAGAAGAAATTTTAGCACGTAGTCGTAAGGAAAATGAACATGGAGATGAACGTTATAAAACTATCGAAAGAGAAGCAAATCAAAATGCTTTTTTAGCCGTTGAAACGATATATGCTTGTTTAATTGTTGCATTATTTTTTCAAAAATTTTTTACTGGTAAAGCATTTGCTGATTATCAGGTTTTCTTTTTAGCTTTTTTGATTGGTTATATTGGCCGTTATACAACTAAATATAAATATACTAAAAGCAAAGAACACTTGTTTATAGTTATATGTGGGGTGTTAGGATCGCTTGCCTGTTTATTAAATATCATTGGAAAAGGAATGGGCTGGTTTTAATCATGAATGACAAATTAATTTTAAAAAACCATTTAAAAGAAGCTCGAGCTAAAAAAAAGTTATCCCAATCAGCTTTAGCTAAACTGGTTGGGGTTTCTAGAAATACGATTAGTTCAATTGAAACCGGGCAGTTTAATCCAACGGCAAAACTGGCATTAATTTTATGTATCGCTTTAGATATGAAATTTGAGGATTTGTTTTATTTTGATGAGTAAGATACCAATAAAATGCAGAAGCGCTTTCAGAAAATTATGGTACAATAACAACGGGAGGTATAAGTCATGAATTATACTTACCTAATGCACTGTTACCACCTTTACACAAATGAATATAGAAGTTATCATTCAGTTGGTATTCTTATATCTCATTGTAAAAGAGATAAAGAAGAAAGACTAGTCACCTAGTCTTTCTTTGGGTAACGGTGCAGAAAAAAGCAGGAGTTGGTTGCTCCTGCTTTTCTTTTTTGTGGTTTTGCTACCACCTTTACACATTGTTAGTATATCACAAAAATAAATATGTTTAAAGAAAAAAATACTAACAAAATACCAACAAAATGTGAAAGTGCTTTCAGAAAATTATTGTCATTATTAGTTTTTTTCGGTAAAATATAGTTGATATGTTTTATATTACGAGGAGGAAAAATTAATGGTAAAAGTAATGGCCGTAAACGCTGGAAGTTCATCTTTGAAATTTCAGTTAATTAATATGCCTAGTGAAGAAGTTATTACTTCAGGAATAGTTGAAAGAATTGGACAAGAAAAAGGAAATTTTGAAATGAAATATGCCGGTAAAGAATATCAAAAAGAATGTCCAATTAAAGATCATAGTGTTGCAGTACAACTATTGTTAGATGCTTTAGTTGATTGTAAAGTAGTAGAAAATTTAAACGAAATCGATGCTTGTGGTCATCGTATCGTGCATGGGGGAGAATATTTTAACGATTCGATTAAAGTCGATAGTGATGTGGTTGCTAAAGTTGAAGAATTGGCTGAGTTAGCTCCTTTACATAATCCAGCGCATATTATTGGATATAATGCATTTAAAGAAGCTTTGCCAGAAGTAGAACACGTTTTTGTTTTTGACACTGCATTCCACCAGTCATTAGATCAAGAAAGATATTTATATCCATTACCATACGAATATTACAAAGATTTAAAAGTTCGTAAATATGGTGCTCATGGAACAAGTCATAAATATGTATCACAAACAGTAATCAATATGCTAGGAAATCCTAAACATTCTAGAATCATTGTTTGTCATCTAGGAAATGGTGCCAGTATTTCAGCAGTTGAAGATGGTGTATGTATTGATACATCAATGGGATTTACACCACTTGCTGGGGTAATGATGGGAACAAGAACTGGGGATGTCGACCCTTCAGTTATGCCATATTTATGCAAAAAATTAAATAAATCTGCAGATGAAGTATTAGAAATTTACAATAAAAAATCTGGAATGTTGGGAATTTCTGGAATCTCATCAGATTCTCGGGACATTGAAGATGCCTTATTTAATAAAGGTGATGAACGAGCTTTATTAACTAGCTTGCTATATGCACGAATTGTTTCTAAGTATATTGGTAGCTACTTTGTTGAACTTGGTGGAGTCGATGTAATTGCTTTTACAGCTGGAGTTGGTGAAAATGCTGCATATTTACGTCGTTTGATTATCGATGACTGTTCAAGAGCTTTAGGGGTTCATTTAGATGAAGAAAAAAATAATGTTCGTTCAAAAGAAAATCGCATCATTTCATCTAAATATTCTCAAGTAGAAGTAATGGTCATTCCTACAAATGAAGAAGTCATGATTGCTCGAGATACCGTTAGAATTCTTGGTTTATAAACTCTGATTATTCAGAGTTTTTTTGTTTATTAAATTAATTAAATATGTTATAGTTTGATTTATGAAAAGAGGTTTTGTTATGTATGATGAAATTGTAAAAAAAATCGAAGAGTATGACTATATTGCAATCTATCGCCATGTTAGTCCTGATTATGATGCTTTTGGCAGTCAAATGGGAATGTATGATCTAGTTAAACAAACTTATCCTGAAAAAACAGTTTATGTTTGTGGTGATTTTAGTTCGGATTTAGTTACTAAATTTAAAGTAGCAGCCTGTTTTGATCAGGTTGATTATCATTTAGGAGTCTTAGGTATCGTTGTTGATACAGCTAATCAAGAACGTATCGATGATCAAGATTATCATTTATGTAAAGAATTGATCAAAATCGATCATCATTTAGTAGTGGATAGTTATGGTGATATCAACTTAGAAGACAGTACTGCAAGTTCAGCTAGCCAGTTAGTTTGTGATTTATATCAAAACACTAATTTAAAGTTATCAGTTGATGGTGCAACAGCTTTATATATGGGAATTATTGGTGATACATCACGCTTTTTATATCAAAGTACTGATGAACGGACTTTTAAAGCAGCGAGTGCTTTATTAGAAACAGGAATCGACATTAGTGAAATTTATGATACGATGTATTTAAAAAAAGCAACAGAATTACAAATCAACAAGTTCATTTTGAATAATTATCATGTTGATGGTAATATTGCTTATTACATTTTAAAAGATGAGGATTTAAAACAATTGAATATTAGTCGTGAACGGGGTTCTGATTATGTTAATGTTTTATCAGGCATTGAAGAGTATTATATTTGGATGGCAATTACTGAAAACAAAGTTGATGATAATTGGCGTGTAAGTCTAAGATCAAGGCAATATGCTGTTAATCAGGTAGCTCAAAAATATAATGGCGGTGGTCATAAATTAGCTAGTGGAGCTAAACTTACTAGTTTAGAGCAGTTAGATGATTTAATTGTTGATTTAAAGGAGTTAATCAATGAACAAAATTAAAAACTATTTTATGGATTTTATCGAAAATTTTCATTTTCGTAAACACACTCCTAAAGCAAGAGTCGTTAAACGTTTTGCTTTAGGTAAAGCCTTAGTAATTACTTTAATTATCGCGACAATTTTAGAATATTGGTTATTATTACCACTAAATTTCCGTTCACCTTTGTTTATTGGCTTTTTTTGCTTTTTATTAATTATTTTTAATCTTTTTTACTTTATTTTAAAAGCCGGGATTGACAAACTCTCTAAAGTAACTTTGGCTTTAATTCCTATTTTAGCTTTATATGTTGGTTTAGGCAGTTTAATCAGTTCACCAGTTTTTAATGCTACAAAATATCAAAAACAGTTGAATTTAGACAAAAAAGCTGATTTTTATCAAGATAACCAGACGATTTCTTACCAGTCAATTCCTGTGGTTGATCGTGATAGTGCGATAAAATTAGGAGATCGTAAAATGGGGGAAATGGTTGATTATGTTTCTCAGTTTGAAGTTGATGAATCTTACGAACAAATTAATTTCAAAGATACCCCTTATCGGGTAACACCATTAGAGTATAGTAACATTATTAAATGGTTCACTAATCGTAGTGATGGATTGCCAGCTTATATTCGCGTCAACATGGTTAGTCAGGAATCCGAAGTTGTTAAACTAGATGAAGGAATGAAATATTCTAAATCAGAACATTTTGGCAGAAAGATCGAACGTCATTTACGAGCTAATTATCCAACTTTAATGTTTGATACTTTAGCTTTTGAAATCAATGATGATGGAATTCCATACTGGATTGCCCCGGTTTATAATTATACGATTGGTCTTTTTGGTGGAAAAGATATTACCGGTGCTGTTTTAGTAAATGCTATTAATGGCGATCATAAATATTATGATATTGATGATGTCCCTGAATGGGTCGATCGCGCTTATCCTTCTGAATTGGTTTTAACGCAATTAGAAAACTATGGTAAATATACTAATGGTTTCTTTAATACTATTTTTTCTCAAAAAGGTGTATTACAGCCAACTTCTGGGTATAATTATGTAGCAATCGATGATGATGTTTATTTATATACGGGAATGACTTCGGTAAGTAATGATGCTTCTAATGTCGGTTTTGCGATGATCAATTTACGAACTAAACAAGGTAAATTTTATGATATTTCTGGAGCTGAAGAATATTCAGCAATGTCATCAGCCGAAGGACAGGTGCAAAATCTAAAATATACTGCAACATTTCCAATCTTGATCAATGCTGGTGGGGTACCAACATATTTCTTATCTTTAAAAGATGATGCAAATCTTGTAAAAAAATATGCTTTTGTCAGCGTTGAAAATTATCAAATCGTTGCTACTGGTGATAGTGTAGCTCAGGCTGAACAAGCTTATTATGCTTTACTGGAAGCAAATGGCAAAAAAACCGAAACTGATGATTATCAGGCAACCAAACTAACAGGAACGATTAATGCCATTAGTGAAGCCGTAGTTGATGGTAACAGTACTTATTATTTCACTTTAGAAGGTAATGAAACAATCTTTATTAGCGACATTAGTTTATCACAAAAATTACCACTAGCTAAAGTAGGTGATGTAGTTACGATCGAATATGTAAACAGTAAAGATGATAGTGAAGTAATTACTAAAATTGAATTCAATTAATCAAATAACCCAATAGCAAAAAACTATTGGGTTTTAATTTAACACTATTAACTAAATCTTAACACAAATTGGCACTTTTCTTAATGAAAAATAGATTTAAAATTGGTACACTAGAACTTGGAATAGTTATGATGAAAGGTTAAGATAAAGATGAAAAAAATAGGTATCGCAATAATTGGATTAGTATTATTATGTTTGATTGTGGTCAGCAGTTTTGGTTTTAATACTAGTGAAACTAAAACAATTACCTTAAATGGATCGACTTCGATGGAAAAAATGGTCAATGCTTTTAAAGATGGCATCAATGATGAATATCCTAATTTAAGTTTAGAACCTCAGTTCACAGGTTCTAGTGCTGGAATTGAAGCGGTCATTGATGGTACTAGTGTAATTGGTAATTCATCAAGAAGTTTAAAAGAAAGTGAACTAAGCCAGGGATTAGTTGAAAATGTTGTTGCTATCGATGCTATTGCAATCGTTACCGATATGCATAATTCAACTGATAATTTAACTAAAGAACAATTGATCGATATTTATACTGGTAAAATTCGTAATTGGAAAGAAGTAGGTGGACCGGACTTACCAATAGTTGTTGTTGGTAGAGAAGCTGGTTCAGGAACTCGAAGCGCTTTTGAAGAACTTCTAGGAATCGAAGATCAGTGTCAATATGCAAATGAGGTAAATGAATCAGGACCAATCGTTGCTAAAATGCAGTCAATTCCTGGAGCAATTGGTTATGTTTCTTTGGATGTAGTTGATAAAAATACTAAGATTTTATCAATTGATGGCATCAAAGCAACTGATAAAACAATTAAAGATGGCACTTATTTATTACAACGTCCTTTTGTAATGGTAACTAAAGGAGAAATTGAAAAACAAAGTAAAGAAGTCCAGGATTTATTTGATTTTATTTATAGTGAAAGTGGTCGTAAAATTATTGAGGCTGTTGGCTTAGTGGCAATAGAAAAATAACGCAGTAAATGCGTTATTTTTTGTATAATGGGATAAATTCTGGACAAAGCTGTAAAAATTCCTCACTTGATTTAATTCTTTGTAAATAACATTTATTTAACAGAGCTAACATTTTAGTTTGACCGATTTGTTTTGTAAGCAAATCAAATAGATACGGCCCTTTATAATAATGAATTGCAAAACGATCTTTAGTTGTTTCATCCACCGCTTTTAAACTAGACATATTTTGAGTTTTTATTTTATATTGATTAATTAATGTATTATAGGCATCATTACCATATTTTTCTTTTAAAAGCAGTAAGCCGCTAAATTGGGCAAAGGTTTCATTGATCCAGTTATCATGAAAATCCAAGTTTCCATTAGACCACCATAAATGGGAGATTTCATGGCTTAAATGTAAATAAGTATCTTGATCTAATCCTTCAATGCGATCAACTAGACAAATTAGATTATTTCGAACATAAGCGCCATTTTCATAGCGGGGATTTAAAACTAAATCAAGATGATCATAATCACAAGGACCAAAAAGATTAGTATAGGATTCATAAATTTCATTAGCGATAACAGCCATCTGTTTAATTTTATTTAGATCATGATAATAATGATAAAAAATACTGACATTATCTTTGCAATGTTGATAAACATAGTCCTGATGATAAATGATCAAAGTAATAGTATAAGCATTTTTTACTAATTGATAATAATGATCATCTTGTAATTTATAACCGACAGCCTTAAATTGATCGGGTAAGGTTAAAAATACTTCAAAATCATATTTTTGGATATCTACAAACAAAGGAATAATTGCTGATTGGATATCTGCTTCAAGATAGTTTTCGGTTTTAGTTTGACTCGTATTTTGGGGTACGACAATATTACCACTAAAGGATATTGATAGATTTTCTTGATGTAAAATTAATACTTGTCGATAAATTTGATTAACTTGTTTTTGATCAATGATTGTACCAGTACAATCATTAATTTGATAACCATTATTAATCATGAACCAGTCTTGTTTACAAGTTAAATCATTAAAAATAACATTTCCTGTAAAATAAAAATCAGCAGTAATATTTAAAGATACAGTACATTTCATAACCATTCTCCTTTTATAATTATTATCATACATCAAAAATGATAATAATTGTTGATTTATTGGATAATTTGTTGTATCTATTTAAATCAATATTTGTTTAAATGGTAAAATATGGTATAATCAAACAGTGAATTGAGGTGGATAGATTGAAAGCAAAAGTTTTAGTTGTAGATGATGAAAAAGATATTCGAGAGTTAATTAAATTTTACTTGAATAAAGAAGGTTTTGAGGTGCTTGAAGCTGGTAATGGTGAAGAAGCTTTAGAAATCTTTGAAAATGAATATATTGATTTAGGAATAATTGATGTAATGATGCCAGTTATGGATGGTTTTGAACTGGTTGAAAGTTTAAAAGAGTTTAAAGATATTCCGGTTATCATGTTAACTGCTAAAGGTGAAAGTAAAGATAAATTAAGAGGCTTTTCAGTAGGGGTTGATGATTATGTCGTTAAACCATTTGATCCTTCAGAACTGATGGCGCGAATTCGTGCTGTATTAAAACGTTATAGTGTTAATACTTCAAATATTGTTAAATTAAATGAAGTAGAGTTTGATGGTGATAAATATGAGATTCGCTATCACGATGAAACTATTCATTTACCATTAAAACAATTTGAATTAGTATTCGAACTAGCTAAACATCCTGATCAAATTTTTAGTCGTGAGCAACTAATCGAAAAAATTTGGGGTATGGATTATGATGGGTTCGATCGAACAGTTGATGTTCATATTAAAAGAATCCGCGAGAATTTAGGTCATTTACCGGGATTTAAAGTAGTTACTGTGCGTGGATTAGGATATAAGGTTGAAGTAGAATGATGAAATCAATATATGGAAAACTAATTTGTGGTTTCTTAATTACGATCATTTTTAGTTTTTCGGTTTCTGCATATATTGCTTTAAAAAGTAATTATGATCAAATTGATGATATGACCCAAACAGAATTATCCGCGACCAGCGATTTTATTGCCAGTGTAATAAAAAATGTTAGTTCTGAAAATATTAGTGATATTTTAAATAAATATGCTAATAGTTCTGATGTTAATATTGCACTTTATTCACCAGTGATGGGGTATTATTCTTTTGGAAAATCATCAATCAAAGCACCAGAGAAGCAACTATTACAAGAATATTATTATGATGATAGTAAAAATGCTATTTATGGTGAAATGAATAATTGTCAAACTTATGGGGGATTAGTAGAAATTGGTGAAACAAAAGCGTATCTGTTTATTCAAAAAGATACTAGCTATGAAAAAAGAGTTTTTGCCAATTCGTCGCTATTGATCTTAGGCTGTGTTTTTTTGACGGGAAATCTTGTTTTTTTAGCGATTGCTGATATTATTGTAAAACCAATTACCAGACTTACCAAAGCAACGAAAGAATTATCTAAAGGTAATTATAATGTTCGGGTCAATTATGTTGGTGATGATGAAATTTCACAGTTGAATCAGGGCTTTAACCAAATGGCTCAGCAGTTAGCTAAACAGGAGGAAGTTAGACAAAAGTTTATTTCTGATATTTCTCACGAATTTCAAACGCCGCTAACGGCTATTCAAGGTTTTGCTAATATTTTAAAAGAAGAAGATTTGCCCAAAGAACAGCGTCAAAAATATGCTGATATTATTTTATTTCATTCAAAACGTTTATCAACATTATCTAAAAATATGTTACAGCTAACTTTATTAGAACGTGAGGAAGTTGAATTAGAATTTACGACTTATTCAATTATTGAACAATTAATCAGAGTTATTTCGACACAAGAAAATCAAGCTATTTTAAAAGATATTGAAATTCAATTCGAACGACCTCGTAAAGATATTATGATCTATGGAGATGAACAGCGTCTAGAACAAGTTTGGATCAATTTAATTTCTAATGCGATCAAATATACCGATAACGGTGGTTTAATTACCGTTAGTGTTAAAAAGACTTCCAGAGAAGTTGAAGTAAGCGTTGAAGATACTGGTCATGGAATGTCTAGAGATACCATTTCACATATTTTTGAACGTTTTTATCGCGAAGAAAAAGCGCGTTCAGTAGAAGGAAATGGATTAGGGTTATCAATCGTTAAATCGATTGTTGATTTACATGGTGGAACCATTGATGTAATATCACAGGTTGATGTAGGATCAACTTTTATAGTAAAATTGCCAAGTGAAAGAAAATTTTTTGATTTAAAAGATAAATTATCTTTAAATAGAAAGGAACAGTAATGGAATTATTAAAACAAAGAATATTAAAAGACGGAATTGTAATCATGCCAGATATTTTACGAGTAGACAGTTTCTTAAATCATCAAATTGATTGTACGTTATATCGGCAAATTGCTAAGGAATTTAAAGAAAGATTTAAGAATGTAAAAGTTAATAAAATTTTAACGATCGAAGCATCAGGAATCGGAATTGCACTAGCAACAGCCTTTGAATTTGATGATGTTCCCGTAGTTTTTGCCAAAAAAGGAACAGCTAAAACAACTAGTACGCATTTATATACGGCTAAAGTACATTCATTTACTAAAGGAATTGACTATGATGCAATCGTAAGTAAAAAATATTTAAGTGAAGATGATCAAATTTTGATCATTGATGATTTTTTAGCTAACGGACAAGCAGTATTAGGGTTAATTGATATTATCAAACAAGCTGGCGCAAGTGTAGCTGGAGTAGGAATCGTTGTAGAAAAAGGATTCCAGGATGGCCGTAAATTAATTGAAGAAAATGGGTATCGAGTAGAATCTCTAGCAATCGTTGATGCGTTTAAAGACGGTAAGGTGATTTTAAGATAGTGAGAGGATATAAATGTATTTAAAAAGAATTGAATTACATGGTTTTAAATCATTTGCTGATAAAATAAACATTGAGTTTCAGCCAGGAATTACCGGAATCGTGGGACCTAACGGTTGTGGTAAGTCCAATATTTCCGATGCGGTACGCTGGGTTTTAGGTGAACAGTCAGTCAAGTCATTACGCGGTGCCAATATGGCCGATGTAATTTTTGCCGGCAGTGAAGATCGACGGGCCCAAAATTTAGCGGAAGTTACTTTAGTTTTTGATAATAGTGATCATTTCATGAAATATGATTATAATGAAGTTGAAATTACACGTCGCTTATATCGTCAAAATAACGAAGCGGAATACTTGATCAATAAACAGACTTGTCGGTTAAAAGATATTGTTGATTTGATCATGGATACCGGTTTAGGAAAAGATTCTTTATCGATCATTTCTCAAGGAAATATTTCATCATTTGCGGATAATAAACCGGAAGAAAGAAGAGGGATCTTTGAAGATGCGGCTGGTGTTTCTAAGTATAAAAAAAGAAAATTAGAATCGATCCGTAAATTAGAAAGAACTAAAGAAAATTTAGAGAGAATTGGTGATATTGTTGGTGAATTAGAAAAACAAGTCGGACCATTAAAACGCCAAAAGGAAAAAGCGGAAAAGTATTTGGATTTAAAAGAAAAATTAACTGCCGTTGAAGTTAATGTTCTGGTCAAAGAAGCAACAGATGCTAAAAAATCTTTAGATTTATTAAGTAAGGAAATTAAAGATTTAAATGAACGCCAGGCTTTATTAGATGGAGACATTTTGCTAAAAGAAGGCAATAACGATGAAATTAAAAAGAAGATGTTTCAATTAGACCAGGAAGTAAATGATTTACAAAGTAATTTATTAGAAGCTGTTTCAAATGTTTCTAAATTAGAAAGTGCTAAAATAGAAATTGATCAAAAACGAAAACATGCTCTGCAAACGATGAGTCAAGAAAATATTCAAGAAAACATTGCGAATATGAAAGCTATTTTAAGCGATATTGTTAATGAATATAATGATCGAGTTGAACGTTTAAATGAAACTAGTCAAGATCTTAAACAATTAACAGTTGACCAGGATAAACGAAATCATCGTTTGAATGAATTAAAAAACGAATTAAATCAATTATCTAATTTAATTAATAAAAATCGTTCTCGTAAAGAAATGCTTTTAGATACTTTAGAAAGTAAAAACAACTATCATCAAAGTATTAAAACAGTCTTAAATTTAGCCAAAAGTAATAAAAATATTATTGGTGTTTTAGGGGAATTGATTACTACTAAAAATGGTTATGAACTGGCATTATCTTCTAGTTTAGGTGGTGCTATTGAATTTGTTGTTACTAAAGATGATGCTACTGCTAGGGAAACCATTAAATTTTTACGAAACAACAAAGCAGGACGAGCTACTTTTTTACCAGTAGAAACAATGAAACCGCGTCAAATTCGTCCTGAACATTTAGCAGTTTGCCAAACTATGGATGGTTTTTTAGGAATTGCCAGTGATTTTGTTGAATTTGACAGTAAAATTGCCAATGTTGTATTAAACCAAATTGGAAATGTTATTATCGCTAAAAATCTAGAAACCGCTAATGCAATTAGTAAAGCAGTTTTTTCTCGCTATAAAGTTGTTTCATTAGAAGGTGATATTGTTAATGTTGGTGGATCTTTAACTGGTGGGAGCATGAATCATCAGCGTTCATCACTAGTCCAAAAAAGACAGTTAGAACAGTTGGCAGACGAATTAGAAAAACAAGAAGTAGAATTTGTTAAAAAACGACAATTACATAATGCTTTAGACAACGAAATCAAAGAAGTAGCCCATACGCTATTACAAAAACAGATGGCATTTGCCAAACTTGAAGTCGTTGTTCAAAGTAAAAAAGAAGAATTATTAAAAGCTAAATCTGAATATGAATCATTAAGTGAACAAAGTGTTGAATTAGATGATTTTGCTTCAGGTAAAGCAGAAAATAAATTAATTGATCAGTTAAATGAAGCAATCAAATATCGTGACTCTTTAACTGAAGAAATCAAGACTAAACGAGAAGTGCGAATGGCTTACGCCAACCAAAATGAAAGTCTTGATGTTGAGTTAAGAGAGTTAAGAAAAGAACAAAAAGAAATTCAAAATTCAATTAATGAAAGTACAATCAAAGCAACTAAGTTAGAAACGATGTTAAATAACTATTTAACTCGTTTAAACGATGAATATCATATGACTTATGAATATGCTTTAGAACAATACAATGATCAAATTGATATTGAACAGGCAAAACATGATGTTTATGAATTAAAATTACAAATTAATCGTTTAGGAAATGTTAACCTAGATGCAATTGAAGAATATAAAGTTATTAGTGAACGTTATGAAAATATGAATAAACAGCGAATTGATCTAATTGATGCCCAAGATCGCATCTTGGCTGCAATTAAAGAAATGGATGAAATCATGGTTGAACGTTTTTCATCAACTTTTGAAAAGATCAATGAAGAATTTAATCATGTTTTTAGAAGTTTATTTGGTGGTGGTCGGGCTAAAATTAAATATAGCGACCCAACTAATATTTTAGAAACTGGAATTGATATTGATGTTCAGCCCCCTGGTAAAGCAGTCCAAAATATTACGTTATTTTCTGGGGGAGAAAAGGCTTTAATTGCCATTTCTTGTCTATTTGCAATTTTACGAGTCAAACCAATTCCAATGTGCATTCTTGATGAAGTTGAAGCTGCTTTAGATATTGCTAATGTGGAACGTTTTGCTAAATATTTAAGAGAGTTTTCAAAAACAACCCAGTTTATCGTTGTTACGCATCGTGAAGGAACGATGGAAGAATGTGATTTGCTTTATGGGGCAACGATGCAACAAAAAGGTGTTACTAAATTAGTAAGTGTAAAACTGGAAGAGGCAATTGATTTGTCAAATCCAGAGTAAGGAGGATAAGATGGGATTTTTTAGTCAAATTAAAGAAAAGTTTGTTGGTAAATCAGCTAAACAAAACGAAAAATATGTGGCTGGTCTTGACCGTTCGAATACAACATTATCAGATCGCATCAATGAACTGGCAGCCCGTTTTAGAGAAATTAATGATGAATATTTTGAAGAATTAGAAAACGTCTTGATCATGTCTGATGTTGGTGTTTCTATGGTTTTAAAAATCGTTTCGGAAATCAAAAATGAAGTTCGTTTACAAAACATCACTGATCCTAAAGAAATAAATGAAATTATTATCGATAAAATGTTTGTCATCTATGCCAATGACAGCGTCATGACAACAAAGATCAATTATGCCAAAGATGGTTTAACCGTAATATTGATGGTTGGTGTTAATGGTGCTGGTAAAACAACAACAATCGGTAAATTAGCACATCGAATTATTAATGATGAAGGTAAATCAGTAATGGTTGCTGCTGGTGATACTTTTAGAGCTGGAGCGATTGATCAGCTTGCTGTATGGGCCAATCGAGTTGGTGTAGACATCGTCAAAGGAAAAGAAGGTGGCGATCCTTCAGCGGTAGTTTTTGACGCTTTAAAGCAGGCTAAAGAAAAAAATGTTGATGTCTTAATTTGTGATACAGCTGGACGATTACAAAACAAAGTTAATCTAATGAAAGAATTAGAAAAAATGAATCGGATCATCAAACGCGAAATTCCAGATGCGCCTCAAGAAACTTTACTTGTCGTTGATGCTACAACGGGACAAAATGGAGTATCTCAGGCAATTGAATTTTCGAAGATCACTGATGTCACTGGTCTAGTTTTAACAAAAATGGATGGAACTGCAAAAGGGGGAATCGTTCTATCAATTAAAGATCAACTAAATATTCCTGTAAAATTCATTGGCTTAGGTGAAAGTGTTGATGACTTACAAGAATTTGATCTTGAACAATATATTTATGGACTTTGTAAGAATTTAGTTGAGGCATAAAATGGAAGATAGTTTAGAAAAAACTCAGCGAATTAATTTGCTGTTAGATTGTTATGGTGATTTGTTGACCGCTAA
>NZ_JAGHEW010000153.1 GCF_017889095.1 Thomasclavelia sp.
GGGGTGTTATGTAACGAACGTGGGGGAATTGTTGTTGATCATCAGTTACAAACAAACATTAAAGATATTTATGCCGTTGGCGATGTAATTGAAGTTGAACATTTAGTTAGTCATCAAAAAGTAATGATTCCTTTAGCTGGTCCAGCTAATAAACAAGGACGAATATTGGCGGATAATCTTCTTGGTAATCAAAAAAGTTATCAAGGTTCTTTAGGAAGCAGTATTATTAAAGTTTTTGATTTCGTTGCAGCTAGTACGGGTTTAAATGAAAAACAGTTGCAGGCAAGCGGATTAAAACGTCATCAGGATTATCAGGTTGTTTTGATTGAACAAAAATCTCATGCGGGTTACTATCCTGGAGCTACACCATTAGTTTTAAAAGTGATTTATGATCATGATGATTATCTTTTAGGGGCTCAAGTAATTGGTTATGAAGGAGTAGATAAACGAATTGATATTATTGCTACAGCGATTAATTATCATGGTAAGATAACCGATCTTCAAGATATTCATGTTGCTTATGCACCACCTTTTGCTCAAGCTAAAGATGCTATCAATATGGCTGGTTATGTTGGTGAAAATATTAATAATGGTTATTTAAAATTAATGTTACCGGATGAATATCAACAAATAAAAGATCAAGTGATAACTTTAGACGTTAGAGAAGATATTGAAAGACAAGAAAACAAGATTGAAAATTCGTATCATATTCCTTATGGCGAACTATCAAAACGTTATCAGGAGCTTGATCAAAATAAACCGATTGTCATCTATTGTGCTGCTGGAGTTCGGGCTTATAACTGTGCTAGAATATTAATGCATCGTGGATACCAGGAAGTATATGTATTAAGTGGCGGTTTATCATTTTATCAAGATTATTGTTTTACAGTATAGACATATTGCAATAAGCAATATGTCTTTTTATTCACAAAATTAATATTTAATATGAAAAATAATTACTAATATATCTTTTTTTGCTATAATTATAACAAAATATTACTTTATTTAATGTTTTAAAAGATTAGGTGAAAAAGATGTATAGATACGAAAAAATAGAACATGATCATAATTTACCAACTAAATTGTTAGATTTTTACCTTGAGAATTGTCGAGCAGAAATTATTGAAAAGCATTGGCATCGTAGTATTGAAATACTAATACCCTTATATGGCAGTTTTGAGCTTTGGGTAAATGGCAATATTTTAAATATTAGTGCTGGCCAAATATATATAGTGAATTCTAAGCTTGTTCATCGAATTGTACCTGATAAGAATCCAGATTATTATAAAGGATATGCTTTGCAGATAAATTATGATTATTTAAAAAATTGTTACCATGATATTGAAAAAATCTATTTTAGACAGCCAAATGCAAATGAAAATAAAATAATCTTAACGAAGATTTTAGAAATTATTAGTCATTATGAAAGAATTGATCAATTTAGTAGTATTCGAACTAAAAGTGATATCATGATGTTGGTATATTTATTGCTTAATAATTTAGCGGTAAAGAAAAGTGATTTTATTGAAATAAAGGATAATAAGCAGAAAAAGCGGATAGTTGAAATTACTAGATATATTGATGAAAATTATAATAACGATCTAAGTGCAGCTTTGCTTTCGGAAAAGTTTGGTTTTTCACAGGGATATTTATATAAACTGTTTAAAGATAATTTTGATATGTCTTTAAAACATTATATTAATTCAGTTAGATTAAATCACGCTAAAGAAGATCTAGTTAGTTTGAATTATCCAATTATTGATATTGCCATAATTAATGGTTTTCCTAATGTAAAATCATTTAATCAGTTTTTTAAACAAAAATATGGGATAACTCCCGCAAAGTATCGGGAAAAGATGAGAAAATAGCATTCTTTTGATAATAAAACGCCCTAAATGTAAGCGGTTTAAATAATATAATAATATTAGCTTATATAAGGAGGAGGAGAAAAGGATGTTGAAAAAAGCAATAAGCAGCTTGTTGAGTTTTATTTTGCTCTTTGGGCTAATGATTGTTCCTGTTGGTGCGATCGATAATACAGCTAACGGAACTCAAAAAGTATATGTTGTTGGTGACGACTGGGGAGCTGGTGTTACTAAGACAATTATTACGTTTGATAAAACAATTAATGCTGATTCAGTTAGTCCAGAAGATTTCATTGTTGAACAAACAGCAGGGACTACAACAAGCCAAAGAACAATATTAGATGCCTATGTTTCTAATGAAAATGGTGAAAAAGTTACTGAAGATTCTAATGTTGTAACAATTGAAATGTATATTTCACCTGTAGAAGGTAATCCAATTGTTTATGCAAATAGTCAAAATAATTGGGCTGATCCATTTGAATTAAATGTAACTTTAGCACCTGATGCAACATTGATGTCTGGTCAAGAAACAATCACTACAATTAATGTTGAAAAAACAGTTGATGTTGCAGGTGACGGAAAGATTTGTCCACAAATTGAAGATTTTGTACAAGGTAAATTTACATATGATAGTACAACTGTACAATATTCATTATATAGCCCTGAAGAAGATGGACATAAAAATGCATTAGTTATTTGGAATCATGGTGGTGGCGAAACTGGTAATGATGTCGAAATGGCATTGTTAGCTAATAAAGCAACTGCTTTAGGTGATGAAGAATTTCAAAAAGTTATGGATGGTGCATACATTTTAACACCACAAAGACAATCAGGTGCATCTAGCACAGCAAGTGCGGAAACTATTTATCAATTAATTTTAAAATTATTAAAAGAAAATCCTGATATTGACCCAAATAGAGTTATTGTCGGTGGGTGTTCAGCTGGTGGAGCAATGACAATGACTATGTTATTTGCTCATCCAGAATTATATGCAGCAGCATATCCAATCTGTCCGGCTACAACAAGTGCTAATGTAACAGATGAAATGATCGAATCAATTAAAGATGTACCAATCTGGTTCGTTCACGCTGATAATGATCCAACTGTTATTCCTGAAAAAACTAGTCATGATTTAGCAAGAAGATTAAAGGCAGTCGGGGCAGAAGTGCATACATCATATTTCCCGGATGTAAGAGATACTAGTGGAAGATTCTATCAAACTGCTGATGGTGACTTCACTACTGAAAATACAAAAATTGAATATCAATATCCTGGGCACTGGTCATGGATTTATTTCTATAACAATGAATGCTTTGATGATGAAAATGGTACTAATTTATGGCAATGGTTATCAGTACAAACTAATGAGGTTAAAGAAGTAGTTTCAGGTAGTCAAAAAGCCTATATTATTGGTGATGACTGGGGACCAGCGGTAACTAAAACAGTTATTACATTAGATAAAACTGTTAGTGCAGATTCATTGAATAAAGATGATTTTACAGTTGTTGAAAAGAAAAATGTAACTAACTGGACTACTATGCAAGAAGAAATTGGTACAGCTGATCGTCAAGTATTAGATGTTTATCCTTGTGATGTAAATGGTAATAAAGTAGATGGTGATTCAAACATTATCGCAATTGAAATGTATGTTGATCCAAATACCGGTTCTCCATTTATCTATCGTTTAGGTAGTGGATTTAACTACTGGTGTGATACTTATGAATTACATGTAACATTGGCTGATAACAGTGCATTGACCTTAGCTGACGGAACTGAAGTTGACTCTTTATCAGTTGCACCGGCTATTGATCTTAAAGGTGACGACAAGATTGTGCCTCAAGTAGATGGTGTATTTGATATTAATCAAGAATATAAAGCTAGTGATGGAACAATTTATAACTTTGCTGACTATACACCTGTAGCTGATGATAAAAAGAATGCTTTAGTTATCTGGTTACATGGTGCTGGTGAAGGTACTGACAAAGGTGTAAATGACTCTTATATTGATTTATTAGGAAATGAAGTTACTGCTTTTGTAAGTGATGAATTCCAAGAATTATTTGAAGGTGCTTATGTATTAGTACCACAGGCTCCAACTATGTGGATGGATGGTGGAGATGGTGAATATCAAAATGGTGATATCGGATCTCGCTACAAAGACAGCTTATTTGAAATGATTCAAAAATATGTAGCTGATCATCCAGATATTGATCCAAACAGAATTATCATCGGTGGATGTTCAAACGGTGGATATATGACTATGGAAATGATCTTGGCACATCCAGATTACTTTGCAGCAGCATTCCCAATCTGTGAAGCGTTCTACGATGAATATATTACTGATGAACAAATTGAAAGCTTAGTAGATTTACCAATCTGGTTTACTTATGCTAAAAATGATGGAACAGTAGATCCAACATTATGTAGCGAGCCAACAATCGAAAGATTATTAAAAGCTGGAGCTAAAAATGTACACGTATCAGCATTTGAAGATGTACATGATACAACTGGAAGATTTGTAGATGAAGATGGAAATCCACATCAATACAGTGGACACTGGTCATGGATTTATTTTGATAACAATGAATGCTATGAAGGTGAATTAAATGCGTGGCAATGGTTATCAAAACAAGTTAAGAGTGCAGCTACAGCAGTAGAACCAGGAGTAGATACAACAAAACCAGGAACAACAACTTCAGTTAAAACTGGTGATGATGTAGCATTAATGGGACTTGGAATCTTAGTGGTATTATCTGCTGGTACTTATACAGTAGCTAGAAAAAGATTTCATTAATTAAAGATTTAAGGGATAGCTTAGGCTATTCCTTTATTTTTTGGATTTAGTATTTACATTGTTAAAAAAAGAGTTATAATATTTGTGAAAACTTTCGTTATATTACGACGAAAGTATAAGGGGTGATGATGTGACCAAAATTACTGAGTTAAAAAGTGATAATATTCAAAAAATTAGGAAATGTTTCTATGATGGTAAAATTTGGACTAAAAATAAATTATCAAAACATACTATGCTGGCATTAGCGACAACGACCAATGTTTTACAGTATTTACTAAAGCGTCAGGAAATCCAATATATGGGAGAAGCTAAATCTACAGGTGGCAGGAAATCAAAACAATATTGTTTGAATCCTGATTATTTGCATCTTGGTTTATTGAATTTAAAGCGTGATGAGCAATATCATTATTTAATCATTAAAAGCTGTAATTTATTGGGGGAAACTGTTTTTAAACAGAAGATTACTAGTAAAACAGGGGAATTAAATGAAATATTAAAAGCGCTAGATTGCTTATGTGAAAATGATTTAAAGATTGGCTGTTTAAGTATTAGTATTCCTGGGGTATGTAAAAATGGAGTGATTAATATTTGTGATTTTGATGCGCTTGTAAATAAAGATATTGGCGGTTTACTTAAAGAAAGATATCAAATGCCCATAATAATTGAAAATGATGTTAATGTAGCCGGAATGGGATTTAGCAAACATTACGATACAAGTAATAATTTAGCGTTGTTATACCAGCCTAAAGTAAAATATATTGGTTGCAGTTTGATAATTAATCATCAGCTATGCCCGGGGTTTTCAAATTTTGCTGGTGAACTGGCTTATTTACCGATTTACACTCATCGCCAGCAACAGCAGTTATTAAAAGAAAATCCCTACCTGTTATTATTAAAACAGCTTGTTAGCTTATGTTGTGTTACTAATCCAGAAATTGTTGGGGTCAGCAGTGATGTAATTGATGATTTTAAAGGAGAGGGAATTGAAGAATATTTACCAATCGAACATTGTCCACAAATTGTTTATGTTAAAGATTTTGATGGTTTGATCTATGAGGGGTTAGTTTTTTTAGGAATTGAATTAATATTAAAGAAGATAAAAGAAGGAGACGAATAATGGAAAAATTTATTGATTTACATATGCATTCAAAATACAGTGATGATGGTGAGTTTACACCAACTGAATTGGTAAAAATGTGTCATCAAAGTGGGATTAAGATCATGGCAATAGCTGATCATAATAGTGTTAAAGCAATTGATGAAGCGAAAGAAGCAGCATTAGAATATGGGATAAAATATATTAGTGCTACAGAAATTGATTGTACTTATAAGGGGATCAATTTACATGTTTTAGGTTATGGAATTGATTACCATCATGAAGATTTTGTTGCATTAGAAGAAAATGTTTTAAATCAGGAATTAAAATGTTCTAAAGAAAAAGTTGTTTTAACCAATCAATTAGGTTTTGATGTTGATTTAGAAGCATTGAATAAATTAAGTGCTAATGGTGTTTATACCGGTGAAATGTTTGGGGAAGTATTGTTGAATGACAAGCGTTATTTAGATCATCCTTCATTAAAACCATATCGTCAAGGTGGAAGCCGTAGTGACAATCCTTATGTTAATTTCTATTGGGATTATTATGCTCAGGGAAAACCTTGTTATACTAAAATTGTATATCCAAGTTTAAAAGAAACTGTTGATTTAATAAAAAAACATGGTGGTGTTGTGGTTTTGGCCCATCCTGGTAATAATTTGAAAGGTCAATTTGAAATCTTTGATGAAATGGTTGCAGTAGGAATTGAAGGGGTTGAAGCGTTTAGTAATTATCATAGTAAAGAAACGGTTGAATATTTCTATCAGGCTGGAAAAAAACATCAGCTTTTAATAACTTGTGGCAGTGATTTTCATGGAAAAACTAAGCCAGCTATTGAGTTAGGAGAATGTCGCTGTACGATTGATGAAAGTGAAATTGAAGCTGATTTAAAAGCGTATCATTTGATTTAAGTGGAGCTAAAACTCCACTTTTTTGGTGCTTAAAAAATATTTGAAATTGTTCTTTAATTAAAACAATAGCTATGTTATAATCGGGGCGAAAAATAGGAGAGCGGATATGGACATACAAAAGAAAAAGAATCTTATAAGTTTTGGGGCAGTTATTTTGTCATCGTTGATCATGGCTTTTGCAACTAGAAATTTAGTTCGGCCAGCAGGGACGTTATCAGGAGGATTTATGGGGATTGCGATCATGGCAGACATGATTGCAGAACTGTTAGGTGGCAGTTTACCAACTTCAATTGGACTATTATGCTTAAATGTTCCGGTAGCCATTTTTTGTGCTAAAAAGATTTCATCTCGATTTGTTTTTTTCTCATTGATGCAGGTTGTTTTGACTTCGTTTTTCTTGTCATTGATGCCAAGAGTGGAATTATTTGATGACACGGTCTTAAATGTTATCTTTGGTGGCTTTTTATTTGGAAGCAGTATTGCTATTGCTTTAAAGGGAAATGCATCTAGTGGGGGAACTGATTTTATTGCTTTATATATTTCCAATAAAAGTGGACGTGAAATTTGGAATGAAGTATTTGTTTTCAATTCAATCATGCTGATGATTTTTGGCTGTATTTTTGGTTTTGAAGCAGCTGGATATTCGATCTTATTTCAATTTATTTCTACTAAAACAGTTTCTAATTTCCATACTCGATATAAACGGGTCATGTTGCAAATCTTTACCAAACATAAAGAAGAAATTACTGAAATTTATTGCCAGAAATTTCATCATGGAATAACTTCTTTAGATGGTATTGGCGGTTATTCAAAAAAACCAGTATCAATGCTTACAGCAATCGTATCAAGCTATGAAGTTGATGATGTAATTGGGGTTTTAAAAGAAGTTGATCCTCAAGTTATTATCAATGTGACAAAATCAGAGAAATATGTTGGACGTTTTTATAATGCGCCACTATAAAAGCTACATCAGGATGTAGCTTTTTTAATAATACTGATTATTAATGGGATGTTCAATTGCATAAAAACCACCATTAAAACTGTATGCCTGGTAACCCAGCTGATTTAATTGAATAGCTAGTTTGTAAGAACGGCTGCCACTGTAACAGATTAAAAAGATTGGTTTATTTTTAGGCAAGTTAATTAAGTGATTTTGGAAATCATGATAAGGAATGTTGATGAATTTGGTAATATGCACGGTCTTGAATTGTTTAGAATCTCTTAAATCGATGAAAGTATAATCGTGCTTTAGTAATTCGGGTAGCTTGTCGATATTGATCAAATGGTTATTTTTCATCTTTTCACCTCATTATAATGTATGAATTTAATTGAAAACAATGCTTAACAATGGTATAATTCAGCCATGGAGGAATGTTGATTATGGATAAAAAAACAATCAAAGATATCGAAGTCGCTGGAAAAGTAGTTTTATGCCGTGTTGACTTCAACGTACCTAGAGACAAAGAAACTGGAGAAATTACTAATGATAATCGTGTAGTAGCTGCATTACCTACTATTAATTATCTATTAGAACAAAATCCAAAATGTATCGTATTATTTTCACATTTAGGAAAGGTTAAAACAGAAGAAGATAAAGCTAAAAATGATTTAGCTGTAGTTGCTCCTTGTTTAGAAAAACATTTAGGAAAACCTGTTACTTTCGTAAATGCAACAAGAGGACCAGTATTAGAAGATGCTATTAAAAATGCAGATGAAGGTGCTGTAATCTTAGTTCAAAACACTCGTTATGAAGCTGGAGAATCTAAAAATGATCCTGAACTTGGAAAATATTGGGCATCACTTGGAGATGTATTCGTAGAAGATGCTTTCGGTTCAGTACATAGAGCTCATGCTTCTACTGCTGGAATCCCTGCTCATTTACCTAGTGCTGCTGGATTCTTAGTAGAAAAAGAAATCGCTTATATCGGAAAAGCTGTAAACGATCCTGAAAGACCAATGGTTGCTATTTTAGGTGGAGCTAAAGTTTCTGATAAAATCTTAGTTATTGAAAACTTATTAAAAATCGCTGATAAAGTTATCGTTGGTGGTGGTATGTCATATACATTCAACGTAGCTAAAGGATTAAAAGTTGGAAATTCTTTATTAGAAGAAGACAGAATACAAGTTGCTAAAGACATCATGGAAAAAGCTGGAGATAAATTATTATTACCAGTTGATTCTGTTATTAATAATGCATTCTCTGAAGAAGGAGATGTTAAAGTTGTTGAAGGTGACATCCCTGATGGATATATGGGATTAGATATTGGACCTAAATCTGTTGAAAACATCAAAAAAGCATTGGAAGGTGCTAAAACAGTTATCTGGAATGGGCCAATGGGTGTATTTGAAATGGATACATTTGCAAAAGGAACAATCGAAGTTTGTGAAGCTTTAGCTAACTTAGATGGTGCTAATACAATTATCGGTGGTGGAGATAGCGCTGCTGCTGTTATGAAATTAGGATATAAAGATAAAGTTTCTCATATCTCAAC
>NZ_JAGHEW010000154.1 GCF_017889095.1 Thomasclavelia sp.
AATTCATCATCTAAACAAGCACACCAGCTTTTTTGATGACCATAAAACATCGCTTTACCATGATATTTTTGATAAACATTCATTTGTTTTTGAATCATAGATTCATCAAATAACTGATCAACCAATGTTTTATCATTGTAACGAATATAATGACCATCACTACAAATATAACCATCAAAATTAATTCCATCCAAACCATTAGGAACATCACCTCTGGCAGTAGCAATAACTATTTTATTTCCCTGCTTTTGAAACTTCGATAAAGCCATAATAGTATTTTTTGTCGGTTCAAGCAGACCATTAGCTACATTAATCAAAGTTCCATCAATATCAAAAAAAGCAATTTTCATCTTCTTCCCTACCTTTCAAATTCATCTTGCTGCAAGATCATATCTAAATAAATTCTATCATCTTTTCGTCTAAACTTCCAATATTCCACAAAACGCTCATCATTACTTTCAATGATCTGATTATTAACATCAACTATTTGATCCAACATTTTACCTTCAATATAAACCCAAAAATAATCTTTATCATTATCATCGTCATCATAAACACTTACAACATCATGTTTGATTAGTTTAATATCGCTTAATTGATTTTTTCGTCCTTGAAAACTTTGCCAATTAAGTTTAATTTCCCAGCTTTGATAAAGTTCCGGGGTTAAGTAATCTTTTAAAACTTCAAGATCTTCATTTGACCAGGCTATTTGGATCTGGTAATAACAAGCCTCCACTTTTTGTTTAATCTTAGCTTCATTCCAAAACTGATCTTCATCATCCAATTTTGCTAGTTCTTGTTTTGCCTTTCGATGTAATTTTAAAGCGCGTTCACGTCTTTGATAAATTGTAAAACCAGTAACGACCATTGCTGCTAAACCAGTACTAAGATAGCCGACGATAGGATTGTGATTACCTTGATCATAATCATCATAGTGGTTATGATTACTATGTGACCCACTACCAGAACTGCCACCACCGCTAGAACCACCGCCACCAGCTCTTGCTTCAATTTTGATTGGCTGTAATAATATTAATAATATAATAATGATTATCCCTTTTTTCATTTTTTTCACCTTTAATTTCCATATTTTAAATTATATAAAAAATGGTAGAAAATTCTACCATTTTGTAGTCAAAATTAATTTTAAGGATGATTGGATACAATTTTTTATTGACTACTTGATTATTATACTTATTAAAGCTTACTTTAAGGCAAGCATTTTTTAAACTAACTGTCGATTCATCCACTTACCACTAAAATAACGCCAAACAAAGAAAATACAACGAACACCCCAGTCAATAAACATCGCGATCCATACACCTAATAGACCAAGTCCCATATATTTTCCGATTACATAACTAAAACAGAATCTAAAAATCCACATTGAAGCTGCCGATACGACCATTGTAAATTTGGCATCATTAGCCGCCCGCAAAGCATTAGGGAAAGTAAATGATAATGGCCAAATTGTTCCAGCGATAAAACCATGTAAAAAGATACATTGATAAGCTAGATCTAAAGTTTCTTTTGATAAAGCGTAAAATGGTAAAATAACTGGTGTTAATGCTAATAAAACTACAATGATGGCAACTGTCGCTAAATAAGTGATCTTCATTAATTTTTTGACATAATATTTAGCTTGATTGTAATCACCGGCTCCAGCGCATTGACCAATTACCGTGACCATTGCTAACGACATTGCCATTCCAGGAATGATTTGTAATTGAACCAAACTGTTAGATACCGCATTTGCAGCAATTGAATAAGTACCAAAAGTAGCAATCAAACTTTGAACTAGGATCTTTCCAAACTGGAACATTCCATTTTCTAGTCCTGAAGGAATTCCAATTGTTAAGATCTTTTTGATATACGTAAAATCAAAGTGCCAATGACGATAATCATCGATACATAAATCATTATCTTTATGTGATAGACTTTTTAAAATAACTACACATGCAACGATTCTCGCAATCAAGGTAGCAAAAACAGCTCCAAAAACACCCCAGTTAAAAATAAAGATAAAGATTGCATTTAAAACGATATTAATTAAATTCATGATGGCACTATTGATCATCGAAATTTTTGAATTTCCAATTGCCCTAAATAAAGCGGCACCAGAATTATACAAAGCAATAAATGGATAAGATATTGCCGAAAAGAAAAAATAAATTTCGGCATTAGCCATAACCTCAGCTTCAACATTACCAAAAACGAGATGCAAGATTGAAACATTAAAGAATAAAACTATTGCCATGATTACAGTTGAGATAACTGCCGTAATCAAAATCAACTGTTTGGCAGAATAACGAGCCTTTTCTTTAACTCCCTGACCAATAAACTGCGCTGCCACAACAGCCCCGCCAGTTCCTAAAGCCGAAAATATATTAATTAATAAAATATTAATCCCATCAACAAGTGAAACTGCCGAAACAGCTGCCTCCCCAACACTCGATACCATGATCGTATCTGAAAACCCAACAAAAATTACTAGTAATTGTTCAATTACTAATGGAATGATTAATTTTTTTAATGCCTGATTAGAAAACAACATTCTATCTATCCCCCTATAAAAATTATTATACGCTTTACTAATAATAAAAAAAGATTTTTCCAGTTTTAGAAACAAAAAAATTAACCAAATCTTTACAAATACTAAACCTAATAATTTTTTAACATAATGATATTGGAAACTGTCTTTTTGTTTATCACTATGTTATAATTTAGATAAATTTTTTAATTGAGGTGGAAAATGATTGCGTTAGCTAGTGATTTAGACGGAACTTTATTTTTTAATGAACTTCCCGGTAACATTAAACCTGAGGATTTATCAGCCGTTATTGAATTTCAAAAAAAAGGGCATCTTTTTGGAGTCTGTACGGGTAGAGCTTTTAGTGATATTGTAAAAAACAAAACTATTCCGTTTGATTTTTATATTGCATCAAGCGGTGCTTTAATTCTTGATAAACAGCAGCGAATTATTCATGAAGAATTAGTTGATTATCAAATTATCAAAGCTATCTTTGATCAATATGTTGATCACTTTGATGTATTTGTTCAAGGAAATAAACGTTTATATAGTTATAAAACCGGGCGTTTCCCTGTTAACACAACGATTATCACAGATATTTCAGTTTTAGAATCTAAGCATCTATATGGTTTATCAATTGATGCCTTTAATGAAGCAAATGCTAAAGAAGTAGTTAGTCAAATCAATTGGCAGTATGGTAAATATGTTGAAGCATTTCAAAATGTTGATTCAATTGATGTCGTTAAAAAGGGTTGTTCTAAAGGTAACGGACTTAAAATCTTAAAAGAAAAATTACAGTTAGACACAATCTATGCCATTGGTGATTCTTATAACGATTTGCCAATGTTAGATTATGCCGATATTGCTTTTACTTTTAATTCATCTGATTTGCCAGTTAAACAGCACGCTGATTATTTAGTCGATCATGTTTATCAGGCAATAGAAAAAATAGATCAGCTGTGATCTATTTTTTTATTATATTCTTAATATAAAAAGCTAACATATATTCCATTTTATCTTCAAAATTCTCAAAATCGCAATTTAATAATTCTTTGATCTTATTCATGCGATAATTAATGGTATTACGATGCATATATAGTTTTTTAGCCATTACTTGCATTGAACCA
>NZ_JAGHEW010000155.1 GCF_017889095.1 Thomasclavelia sp.
GGATAATTCAGAATTGATTGAAAGTCCTTATTTAAGTTCTCCTGAAAAACAATTATTAAACAGTTATCGTTGTAAAAACGTATCAGAAAGTGATCTAAGAGACGCTTTATATAATTTAAGTCTTTTTCTGGAAAAACATTATCATCAAAAAGTCATTATCTTAATTGATGAATACGATGTACCGCTTCAAAGTGCCTTTAATCATGGTTACTATGATGAAATGGTCAGCTTTTTAAAAAGTGTCTTATCAGCAGGTTTAAAAACCAATGATGCTTTAGAAAGAGGTATTCTTACCGGCTGTTTAAGAATAGCCAAAGAAAGTATCTTTACCGGTCTTAATAATTTTACAGTTAGAACGATCAGCGACAAGGAAGCAAGTGAGTATTTTGGTTTTACGCAAAAAGAAATCGATGATTTATTAAACTATTATAATTTGATAAGTAAACGTCAGGATATGAAAGATTGGTATGACGGATATCTGTTTGGTAGAACAGATATCTATAATCCCTGGAGTGTATTGAATTATATTAAAAAGGTACTTGTAGACGACCAGTATGAAGCAATGTCTTTCTGGGCCAATACCAGCAGTAATGATTTAGTTAGACAGTATATCAAAAATGGAACACTAAAAATGAAGGAAGAATTTGAAGAACTGATCAATGGTAAAAGCATCATCAAGAAAGTTACACCGGAACTTACTTATCGGGAAATGGATTTTAAAACTCCAGGAAAGATGAATGATGATATCTACAGTTTCTTACTGTATACCGGATATTTAAAAATCAAGGATAAGGTTTATGATCCAGAAAGCAAAGAATTAGTGCAAAATACTTATGAATTAATTATTCCTAATAAAGAAGTCAAATACATCTATGAAGATATCTTTATGAAATGGTTTGAAGGATACCAGAAGGAAAGAAGAAGTGACTTTATTGAATTGTTGCTTGAAAGAAAAGAAAAAGAAGCTCAGAAAGTATTAAACAAAGTCTTAAAAAACAGTATCAGCTATTATGATAACTACGAGTCATTTTATCATGGCTTTATGGTCGGTTTTTTAAACGTGGATGGTTATGATGTGAAGTCAAATCGAGAAAGCGGTGATGGAAGATTTGATTTGGCGATGCTGCCAATGGAGATTGATGACGAAGCAATTGTCATTGAATGCAAGCATTCAAATAGTATTAAAGAATTAAGAAAAGATAGCAGTAAGGCAAGTGAACAAATCATCGATCAAAAATATATCGAAGGATTAGAAGATGAAGGATATGAAAATGTAATTGGTTATGGAATATCTTTTTATAAGAAACAGTGTATTATTACTAAAGCATAATAATTATTTAGACAGTCTATCTCAAAATGGATTGTCTTTTTTAAGATTACAAAAATGTTAGATTGGAAGTAAAACTGTTAGTTATTCGTTAGGATTTTAATTTAGATAAATTGTAAAATGAAGGTGTAATGAAGGAGGAGTTTTAATGAAAAAGGTTGTTGAAATAAAGAATCTTACTAAAAGTTTTGGTGGTAAGGATTATACTACTAAGGTATTGAAAAATATCAATATGGATATTTACGAAAATGATTTTATTGCAATCATGGGACCATCGGGAGCTGGAAAATCAACTTTTTTAAATTTGATTTCAACTTTAGATACACCGACTCATGGACAAATTATTATTGATGGTGAAGATATTACTAATGTAAGTAATAAACGTTTATCAAAGATTAGACAAGAAAAAATCGGATTTATTTTTCAAGATTATAATTTGTTAGATAATATGACCTTACAAGATAACATTGCTTTACCGCTTAGCTTAAATGGAGTAAAAAGTGTTGAAATAGTAAAACGAGTAAAACTCATGGCGCATTTATTTGGATTAAGTAGTCATTTAAACAAATACCCTTATCAATTATCTGGCGGTCAAAAACAGCGTGGTGCTAGCGCTCGGGCTTTAATTACCAATCCAAGAATAATCTTTGCTGATGAACCAACTGGAGCTCTTGATAGCCGATCAAGTAAAGATTTATTAGTATCACTAAAAAATGCTAATGAACAAAATAATGCTACAATTTTAATGGTTACTCATGATGCTTATAGTGCCAGTTGGGCAAAACAGGTTTACATGTTAGAAGATGGAATGATTAAATGTCGTTTAAATCATAGTGGCAGTCAAGAACAGTTTTATGATGAAATTTTAAGTTTATTAGCTTCAAGTAGGAGTGATTTATCATGAGTTTATCTAAACTAGCATATTCTAATTTTAAGCGCAGTATTAAAAATTATTTATCATTAATTATTTCATTATCATTTTCAATCTTTGTTTTCTTTAATTTTCAAAATATTGCTTATTCTAAAGCAATGGATGTTTTAAAAGATAAAAATAGTGATTATATAACTACGATCATTCAAGTTATTTCGATTGTTTTTATCATCTTTGTCTTTTTCTTTATTTGGTATGCTACTAATGTCTTTTTAAACCAGCGCAAAAAAGAAATTGGAATCTTTATTTTCATGGGATTAGATAATAGTAAGATTGGTAAAATGTATGTTATTGAAATTTCACTAGTAGCTTTATTGTCATTAGTGATTGGAATTGGTAGTGGGGTTGTTTTTTCAAAACTGTTTACTATGTTATTATTAGCGATTTCTGATTTAAGTGTTGATGTTTCGTTTCAATTAAGTATCGCTCCATTTTTAATTACGATTATTTTGTTTGCAGTTATTTTTATCATGATGATCGTCAAAGGATATCTAAATATTGTAAAAAGCAGTGTTGTTGAATTATTAGCTGCTATTAAACAAAATGAAATGAAAAGAGTCAAAGGGGTATTTGCTTTGCTTAAAGCATTAATTGGTTTATTTTTATTACTTGGAGGTTATTACTTTGCCTTACAGGTTGGAGATATGTCATCATTTATGTATATCTTTTATGCTGTTATCTTAGTAATAGTTGGAATTTATTTTCTTTATGATGCTTTGATCCCTTATTTAATATCAAAGCTAAGTCAAAGTAAAAAATATTTATATCAAAAACAACGAATCATCTGGATCAATAATTTGGCTTTTCGGTTAAAAAAGAATTATCGAACTTATGCTATTGTTACTATTTTAATGATTTGTTCAGTAACTGTTTTAGCTACTGCTTTTGCGATGAAACAGCGTTATGATAATATTGATCATTTTAGAAGTACTTATACCTATACAATCATGGCTAATCATAGTTTAAACCAGACTGAATTGAATCAAGGTATTAGTACTACTAACGAAATTAAATATTATAATGATTATCAAATGCTTTCATTAGATAGTAATAGTGTTAAAAGCAAATACACTTATGTTAATTATGGAATCATCGCTTATAGTCAGTTAGAACAAATGGCTAAAGCAGCCAAGATTGATTTTGATTTACCTAAATTAACTAATGATCAGGCAATCCAATTAACCAGACTATATTTATTAGATATTTCTGATCCCGAAACTAATCCAAGTGTTACTATTAATAATCATGATTACCAGATTGTAGCAGAAACTAATACATCATATTTAGGTATAGTTCAAGAAAACATTAATATGTATGTCGTTAGTGATGAAACTTATGAACAATTAAAAACAACCAGTAATGAATATTATATCTATAATTATAAAATTAAAGATATTGATAATTACCAGACATCTTTTGCTTTTCTTGATGGGATATCAGTAGAAGATAATAATAATTTAGTTAGCTATATAGCAGTAGATCCTAATAATAGGGATATTTCCTGGGTTAGGGTTTTATATTCAATTTGTGTCTTTCTTTTTGTCGTATTTATTTTAGCTAGTGGCAGTATCATCTTTATGAAAGTAAGCAATGAGGCTTATGAAGATCGTGATCGTTATTTAATTTTAAGAAAGCTTGGAATTAGCGAACGCCAAATCATAAAATCAATTCGTAATGAAATTCGTTTTGCTTACTATTGCCCGTTTGTCTTAATGGCAATTTCATCATACTTTTCCGTTCATGCCCTAGCAAATACAATGAAAACGGAATTGTATTTAATTAATATTATTAGTGTTATAGTAATTTTAGTTATTTTCTATTTTGCTTATCA
>NZ_JAGHEW010000156.1 GCF_017889095.1 Thomasclavelia sp.
GATGCTTTAGATCATCGGTTATTTTATACGATCTTTAAAATTGAAGATTACTTAAATAAACATGAATATGAAAAAATAAATGAAATTATTGATTATTATAAAAATAAAGTAATGCTTCATAAATTAATTGTTGATACCAGAAATGATGTTTTTGATGTTTTGTATAGTATGATCATCAATAAATTGACTAAGCCAGGTCATGATATTAGTAACAGTGTTTTAATTAGTAAAAATAGTTTTTATGATGATTTGAATTTTATCAACTTTATTCAGGATGTTTTAGGCTATTTTAAAGACTGTCGCTATTTAAAAATTGATCTTAGTGAAAATAATGGGTTTGTCATTTTTAAGATTATTTATCGAGATGGTATGATTGTAAAGGATAATTTAGAAACTTACTTGAGTAACAATGATTATATTAAAGATATTAGTTTTAATTTAACCGAGTGTGAAAGTAGAGGGGTAAGAATTTCTTTTAAAATAGAAAATGAGCATTAGTAAAAGCTGGCAATTGCCAGCTTTTGTTATGATAAATATTATTTAAAAAGATATAGACTATTTTTTTACTATAAAGATAATTTTATCAATGATTCTAAGTGAAGTTATACAAAGGATAAATAGTAGAAATTCATTATTAATGATCGCATATATAAGTAAAAGAAATATGATAAAAGCAATAAGTTTGTTTATTTTTAATGAAGATATAGTAAAAAATACCATCTTTTTACCAATATGTTTCATTAGTAATATATCAATTAAAACTAATATAATTGTAATTAATAGATTAATATGGTTTAGTGGCATACTAGTGTCTCCTAAATTGATTATATTTTTTGATTAATTGTATAGATTAATATTTTTATAGTTATTATATCAGCAATTGCTAAGAATGTAAAAACGAGGAAAATTTTCCTCGTTTAAGCTTGTTTAATCAAATGTAACATAAGGGTTTTCTAATGGTGGAACTACTTCTAAATGTTCAACTGGTAAAACCGGGACATCCATTTGATATTCAGGATCATATTCCACTTTGATTTTTCCTTCAACAACGACCCATTCATCCGGAATTAGTTTTTTAGCTAAAGGACTAATACAAATTAAGCCAATTAATGAAGTATCCTGTTCACAACATACCATTGCTTGTCTACCTAAAACAAAACCATTATCTAATACTCGATCTAAACCGATGAATTTTCCTTTGATCTTAACCGTTTTATTTTCATACTTTTTAGGATGATCCATAATATCCATACAAAAGATTCCAAAATCATGATCAAGAATTTCTAAATGATCTTGATTTAAATCAAACGGCATCTCTTCTTCTGGATTCAAAGTATCAATCCGACCATCAGGTAATTCATAGATGATTTGAGCATTAGAATTAATTGCTTTAATGTTATTACGTAATGTTGATTTTTTTACATCACTAGTATAACGATTAAAAATTACTAAATCACTAAAGACAACTTGACCATAGACTAAAGAACGCATATTGTTTAAATACATTGAAAATGTGGTAGTATCAAATGTTGTTAAAACTTGAACTACATTCCAATTTTTAGGAACGATTTCTTTTACAAATTCATTTAGATCCATCATACCATTAGCTTCAATTAATATTTGCGTAGGCTGATATTGCTGCTGTAATTTAGCTAAATGGTAAGTTGTATAGTTTTCATGGTCTAAAGTAACTAAAGTTGTATTAGCTCTAGTTAGGATTTTTTGACTATAAGGGATTTCTCCTTCTTCAAAACTGATCAATAAAGTTGTTTCGCCATTATAGAAATCAGGATTACTTAAAGTATCGTTGATAAAAGTTGTTTTACCACTATCTAAAAATCCCGTAAAGATATATACTCGAGTATCCATTAAGCAGCTCCTTCAAATAATGTTTCTAGTTTTGCTTCATCTAATTTTTCACCAATAACACAAATTCTACCAGTAAAATCAGCTTTACCAGTTCTAATTTCATATTCACCAGGAACCAAATCAAAATACCACCAATCTGTTTCATCACTATCTACGTAACCTTTAGCCCGTAAAATATTACCATACTCTTTATTACTGCTTAATTCTTTTAAGATTGTTTCTAATTGTAATTTAGAGTATTTTTTTGGAGTTTGTTTCCCCCAGCTAGTAAAGATTTCATCAGCATGATGATGGTGATGATGGTCGTGATCATGGTGACAGCTGCATTCATGTTCGTGATCGTGATGATGTTCATGTTCATGATGGTGATGATCGTGGTCATGATGACAACTGCATTCATGTTCGTGGTCGTGATGATGTTCGTGTTCATGATGATGACCGCATTCAGGACAAATATCTAATTCTGCTAATAATTCATCACGCAAAGTATCACTATTACTAAAAGCGTCAATTAGTGTTTCTTTAGTTAATTGATCCCATGGTGTCGTGATAATGTTAGCTTTATCATTATGATCTTTAATGATTTTAATGCATTCTTCAAGCTGGAATTCATTGATATCCTGGGTTCTGCTTAATAGAATTAAAGATGCATACTCAATTTGATTATTAAAGAATTCACCAAAGTTTTTAGTATATAAACGACATTTTTTAGCGTCAATAACGGCAATATAGTTATCTAACTGTAATTCATCACTATTTACATCATTAACAGCTTTAATAACATCTGATAATTTACCCACTCCTGAAGGCTCAATGATGATTCGATCAGGATGATAGGTAGCAATTACTTCTTTTAAAGAAGCTTCAAAATCACCTACTAAACTACAGCAAATACATCCGGAATTGATTTCAGTAACTTCAATTCCAGCGTTATTCATAAACGTTCCATCAATTCCAATTTCACCAAATTCGTTTTCAATTAAAACAATTTGTTCTCCTTGATAGACTTCGTTAATTAATTTTTTAATAAAAGTTGTTTTTCCAGCACCTAGAAAGCCAGAAATAATATCTACTTTACTCATTTAATTCATCTCCTTGTTGGTACTTATTATAGCACTTGACTTTTTATCATTCAAATATTCCTACCTATAAGATTAGAAAAACATTTGTCTAAACTGTCATTAAATGATATTCTTAAAAGGTAAAAAGGAGGGGGATATTATGCCTACTGGGGTATTAATTAATAGCGCATCAATTATTTTAGGTGGGATTTTTGGAGCTGTTTTGGGACATCATTTAAGTGCTAAGTTTAAAATGGAAATAACTTTGATTTTCGGCTTATGTTCTATGGCAATGGGGATTAATTCAATTGTTTTGATGGAAAATATGCCAGCTGTTATCTTTGCAATCATTATGGGAACTGCTTTAGGATTAGTGTTGCATTTTAATGAGCTGATTAATAAAGGAGCCATGCTGATGCAAAAACCGATTGCTAAAATATTTAAAAATAGTAAATCTGATTTACCAGAATCTGAATTTTTAGCAACATTAGTCACTATTATTGTGTTATTTTGTGCTAGTGGAACTGGTATTTATGGATCACTAAGTGCGGGAATGACGGGAGATAATTCGATATTAATTTCTAAATCAATTTTAGATTTCTTTACAGCGATGATCTTTGCCTGCAATTTAGGATATGTTGTATCGGTAATTGCATTACCGCAGTTTATTATTTTCTTTGCTTTATTTTTACTTGCAAAAGTTATTTTTCCACTTACAACTCCAGCCATGATCAATGACTTTAAAGCCTGTGGTGGCTTTTTGATGGTAGCAACGGGATTTCGAATGATCAAAGTTAAAGAATTTCCAATCGCTGATATGATTCCAGCAATGATTCTAGTGATGCCAATTAGCTGGCTTTGGGTAAATTATGTTTTAAGTTTGATTTAAGATGACAGCTTGCTTATAAAATAGGATTGTGATATCCTTTAAACAAGAAAAGAGTGAAATAAATGAATGAACGACATGCAAAAATATTAGATTTATTAACTGAATATAAAAAAATTGAAGTAACTCGTTTATCTAAACTATTGAATGTGTCACAAGTAACGATTCGTAAAGATCTCGATCAGCTAGAAGCAACGGGAATTTTGATTCGTGAACATGGTTATGCTAAATTAAATGAAAGTGATGATATTAATAATCGTTTAGCGTATCGTTATGATATTAAACAAAAAATTGCCATCAAGGCTGCTGATATGGTTAAAAGCGGGGAAACGATCATGATTGAATCGGGGTCTTGTTGTGCTTTATTAGCATTAGAAATTGCTAAAAATAAGCATAATGTAACAATAATCACTAATTCAGCTTTCATTGCTGATTATATCCGTAAAATGGGCCAAGTAAAAATCATTTTATTAGGTGGCGAATATCAAAATGAATCGCAGGTAATGGTAGGACCGATTACCAAAAAATGTGTTGAAACTTTCTTTGTGGATAAGTTATTTATAGGAACTGATGGTTTTAGTGAAAAATCTGGTTTTACTGGTAATGATTTTATGCGTGGGGAAACAGTTAAAGACATGGTTAAACAGGCCAATAAGGTTATCGTTGTTACCGATTCTGATAAATTTGAACGTGTCGGTCTGGTTAAATTAATAGAAACTAATGAAGTTAGTTATGTAATTACTGATAATAAGATTCCTAAAGCTAGTGAAACTTATTTAATCAAACAAGGTGTTGAAGTTGAAATAGTAGATTAAAAGCTGTATCAATCAATTTGATATAGCTTTTTTGTTGTAATCAACAAAAAGATAGTAATTAAGGAATAATTAAAATGATATAGTTAATAATATGGTGGTTAATTGATATTTTATTTTTTGATATTGAAACAAATTGTTACTTTTTTTATATTGACATATATAATAGTATTGATAAAATATAGATGGAGGAATTTTTGATGAGTGATTTAATTAGAATTGAACGGATTGAAATAAATGGAATAAAGAATGTGGAGCATGGTGTAATAGATTTTAATGAGTATAGTGATATATTAAAGGGGAAATTTGATAGTTTAAAATCAGTTTTAGGAATTTATGGTCAAAATGGATCTGGGAAAACAACTGTATTAGAGGTTACAAAATTGTTGAAAAATATTTTAATTGGGGAAAAATTACCTGATAATTTTAATCAGTTTATTAGTAATCAATGTGAAGAAGCAAAAATTTCATATACTTTTTTTGTTAGTTCTGATTCTTATAAACAATTAATTACTTACACTTTTTGGATTAAATTAATTGAAGAAAATTATGAGATTTATCATGAAAAAATTGTTTCTAAAGAATATTCTAATACCAAAAAAAAATGGAAACCACAAATTACCTTAATTGAATGTAAAAATCAGGAAATTATTTTAAAGAAACTAATGAATAGAATTTCTAGAGATAGTTTAATTGAATTACGTGTAGCCCAAGATATTGAAAAAGGAACATCATTTATTTTTAATAAGCGTAATCAAAATATTTTATTGAAAGAACTGTTGAGTACTGATTCATCAGAAAATGAACAAAAATTTATTGAAGTTTTAAAGTTATTACCTCTATATGCTAAGACATCACTTATAATTATTGAAAATGATGTTATGGGCAGTATTAATTTGAATACCTACGTTCCGATTAGTTTATATTTATCTTCTCAGGATTCTTTAAAACTTGGAGAAATTCCTGTCAATCTTTTAATACCAAATGAAATGCCTAAAGAAGTGTATCAAGATATTGAAAAAGTAATTAAACAAATAGATATTGTTTTAAATGCTATTATTCCATCTTTTAATATAAAGATCACTAATAAACAGCGGCAACTTTTAAAAAATGGTGAGGAAGGTATTAGTTTTGAAATTGTAAGTGTGAGAAATGATAAAATGATTCCCTTAAAATATGAATCAGAGGGTATAAAACGCTTAATTTCAGTTATTAGTTCGATGATTGCAGCTTTCAATGATCCATCAATTTGTTTAATGATTGATGAGTTTGATTCTGGAATCTTTGAATATTTATTAGGAGAATTAATTGAAATTATTGATGAATCTGCAAAAGGGCAATTTGTATTCACTTCTCATAATTTAAGAGCATTAGAAAAACTATCGTATAAATCAATTATAATTACTACTGTAAATCCAATGAATCGATATATTCAGATGACGGGTATTAAACCAAATAATAATGTTCGTGATTATTATTATACTAATATTATTTTAGGCGGACAAAGTGAACCTATCTATGAAGAAACTAAAAATTATAAGATAAAAAGAGCTTTTAGAAAGGCTGGAAAAATGAATGACTAAAAAAATTATCTTGTTTATTGTAGAGGGGTTGAGCGATAAGGATGCCTTAGAACCGATTCTCGCTGAATTGGTTGATACCACAAAAATTATGTTTGAGGTGTTACGATGTGATCTTACAACTAATAATAGTGATGTGTGGCTAAGAAATTTAAATATGAAAGAAAGAGTGGCTAGAATTGTAAAAAACTTTTTGGAGCAAAATCATGGTATAAAGAAAAAACACATCGAAAAAATTATTTTTTTAACAGACATGGATGGTTGTTATATTGATGAGAAGTATATTTATTATTGTAAAGATGATAGGGAATTTCGATATGAGGATGATGGGATATATACTGACAGAGTAACGACAGCTATTAAACGAAATCAAATGAAATCTAGGAATTTAAATATAGTAAATTCTACTAGAGAAATATATAATTTGCCTTTTGAAATATATTACTTTTCATGTAATTTGGATCATGTACTTCACGATGAAAGAAACCTAAAACAATCTTTAAAAGAAGATTATGCGTTTGACTTTGCTGATAAATATGAAGATAAAGAGGATGAATTTATTGATTTTATAAATGATAAATCATTATATTTGTCTTTAAATTATAAAGATAGCTGGCAGTTAATAAAAGTGAATAAAAATTCATTACTGCGATATACCAACTTAAATGTGTTTTTTATTAATAATATTGAATATATGAAAGAAAATGCTAAAATTAAGATAAATAATTATTTAAATAAATATCCTGCAAAATAAGACTAGTTAGTTTTTTTGCAGGATATATTTTTAGAAGAAACAATCAATTTGATTATCAATAAAAACTTTTTGATAATCAGCTAAATCTTTAAGGTAAAAAGCTTTAACATTAATATTTATCATATACTTGTAATGAGATTGAATTATATTTTGTCAGTTCCTCATTATCAATAAAAATAGCTGATGAATTTTTAAAGTCACGATAGTATATCTCACCGGAATCAATTTGTAATGGATCAATAAACTTAGGCTTTTCTTCTTTACAGTATTTACCAA
>NZ_JAGHEW010000157.1 GCF_017889095.1 Thomasclavelia sp.
ATGATCAGCCATAAACCCTCCAGCAATACTGGAAACAATAATTAAATCATTTTCATCTAAACTTTTGATTGTTTCTAATTGCTGCTGCAACGGATACATGCCACTACATTCTTTTCCTAAATATGATAATTCAATTTGCAGTTGCATTGATACCGATTGAGTAAAGAAATTTCCCGCAAAACAAACCTGTTTAGATTGATAAATTTTATCAACGATAAATTCTAGATCTTCATAAGCAATACTATCAAAAGTAGTTTGCAGATTATCTAAAATATTATCAAAATGTGCTTTAAAAATTTCTTTTCCTTTATGTAAATATTTCCGTTCGGGAAGCTGATGATCAAACTGCAATCTTAACGTATCACGATTAAAATAATTCAAATTCATCGTTACATCGGTTTTAAAATCCGCAAACGATTCATAATTAAGTTTACGACATAATCTAGAAATTGTAGCCGTAGAAACAAAGCACATCCTAGCTACATCAGTTATTGTACATTCAGGAATCTTATCAATGTTTTTTAAAATAATTCTAGCTGCATTAGCATAAACATCATTAAGATTAGTTGTATTGATAAAATTAACTAGACTATAAAATGCTCCACGCATGATTATCACCTTCCTTTTTAATAACTGTTATTTTACCATCATTTAAGCATAGACAATTTAATTGTCCCGAAATATTGCCACAAGCCAAACCACCATCAATTCCAATTTTGTTTTGATTAACGGGATCAAACCAAACATTAAAAGTCCGATCTTCATTTAATAAAATGGTAGGAGTATGACCAAAGATATATATTTTCGTTAAATCACCTCGGGCATAATAAAACTCATTACGAATCCATAACAAATCTTGGACACGCTGTTTTTCCAATGGATAACGAGGATTGATTCCGGCATGAACTAAAACATAGGGCTGATTATTTACTTTTAATTCAACATAATTGGGTAAATTAACTAAATACCCATACAGTTGCTTTAAAAAAGCATCGCGAACTACGCGATAGTCATCATGTTTTAATTCATACTTACGTAGATAGCTACGAATATTTTCCATCGTTGTATTACCACCATTAGCTATCCAAATTTTTAAAGCTTTACTGGGATAATCAAAATCATTATAATAAATACCATAATATAAAGCTTCTTGCATCATGTATTCATGATTGCCTTTTAATAAAACAATATTAGGATGTTTTTGAATGTAAAATATTAATTTTAAAGAATCTGGTCCGCGATCACAAACATCCCCAATTATATATAAAAAATCATCTTGATTAAATTTGATTTGTAAGAGTAATTTGATAAATAAATCATAGTGACCATGAATGTCACTAACAACAAAAATTCGTCCTGTCATTATATCACCTAACTATAGTTATTAATTATACAACTAAATAAAGTAACTGTCATTTATTTTCATGAGAAAATCTAACTAAAAATGAAAGCGGTTTCTAAATTAGAAAAAATCACATATTTTCATGGATTTTCATTATAATAATTTTTGTAAAGAGGAGGAGGGGTTAGTATGATAGATGAATTTTACTCAGATATTAATTTAGAGTTATTTTACCAATGGGTCATCGGTAATCAAGATAAGTATGATCAAGGTATTTATTGTTCTAATAAAGATATTGGTAATTATGGTAAAACAATTTCTTTTGTCTATCATGGGGTAAAAGGCTCTATCGTTATTTGGACTAATGGTATAATTGAAGAACAAATACTTGATGATCAAGAGAATTTATTATTTTATTTACATTATGAATTAGTAAGTCTAGCTCAAGGTCAAAAGCTTTTTTATGATTTTTATGAGGCCTTAACTAAACATCAAAAACAATCTCCTCTTAAAATTTTAATTTGTTGTTCAGGTGGTTTATCTTCAACATTCTTTGCAACCAAGCTTGCTGAATTAATCTCCTTAAAACATTTAAATTATGAAATTATTCCTATTGGTTTCTATCAGTTAGATGAAAGTTTCCAAGACTATGATGCTTTATATCTAGCACCACAAATTTCATATTTAGAACCTAAGGCAATGAATATTGTTAAACATAAAGTACCTGTTCGCTGTATCTCTGCTAGTATCTATGCCACTTATAATTATCGCGGTTTATTAGATATGATTACAAAAGAAGATTTTTCTAAATAAAACTAAATTCCCCTCCACAAAAAAACGGAACAAACGTTCCGCTTTTTATTTACCAATTGTGGCTACCATAACAGCTTTAATAGTATGCATCCGATTTTCTGCTTCATCAAAAACAACTGAATTAGCACTTCTAAATACTTCATCATCTACTTCACGAATATCAATTCCTAAATCATGTTTAGCTTTAGCTACAGTAGTATTGAAATCATGGAATGAAGGTAAACAATGCATAAATAAAGTCTTTGGATTATTAGTTTTAGCCATCATTTCTTTAGTTACTTTATAAGGGCTTAATAATTTAACTCGTTTTGGATATAATTCTTCAGCTTCACCCATTGATACCCAAATATCAGTATAGATAACATCAGCATCTTTGACAGCTTCATCAACATTGTCGCTAATAGTAAAGCTACCACCTGCTTTTTTAGCTTCTTCTTTACAATAAGCTACTACTTCAGGATCCATTTCTAATTCTTTAGGCCCTAAAGCAACAAAATGCATTCCCATTTTAGCTGCTCCAT
>NZ_JAGHEW010000158.1 GCF_017889095.1 Thomasclavelia sp.
CACTTGTTTGAATTGGAACCTGTTTTGCCTGTAAAATCAAATAACTGTCACGTAAATTCTCACCAAAATACTGTCCTGAATCGATTGTAAAAATCTTGCCATCATCGAAATAGAAAGTAAAGCGCAGTAGATAAGTACGCCACAATCCAGCTCTAGGGGCAATTGTGGTTGAAAAAATTAAGTCGATTGTTACATTTTCAATTTGATCATAATGATAATTTAAATTATATTTATTCATATTTTTAGTTATCATGCCTTTAAAAATAGCCCATCTTGTTTGAAAATCCAAAGAACAAACAGAAACATAACGATCTGTCAATTCAATATACTTTTGCTTACTACAATGATAAGACATCATTAAGGTCATGATGATAAAAAATAAAACCACAACACTTATTTTAATTCCAATATTTTGATAATTAGAAATCGGTGCTAAATTGGCATTAATCAACTGTACATTGATATACTCAATTGTTTTATCAATTCCGACAAAACCAATCGCTAAAAAGAGTGTTGCCACAATGATAAACGGTAATGATGATAAAAAGTTTACTGGATCAATCCGATAACCTAATATAGTCGTTTTTACTGGTTTTAAATAATTGAATATTTTTTTTAAATTAGATTTTAATTCACCAGCTTTAATATTATTTTCATTTAATATATTTTCATCACTGACAATATCTAATAATGGCATTTCTTTTTCTTTTAGCTCATTACAAACTTCCTGGATATATTTTAATGATTTAATTTTATGATCGATCATTTTTAGATGGTCATCTAATACTTCCTGAAAATCTTTTTGATTATCAATAATGGCGATTATTTGTTCGATTGGCAAATCAAGTTCACGTAAAAAGATTATTTTCTTGATTCGTTTTAAATCATCATCACTATAATTCCGATAGCCATTTTGATCACGGTTACAAGTAACTAGACCCATCTTTTCATAATAACGCAACGTATAACTGCTGATTCCTAATAATCTTTGAACTTCAACTATTTTCATATTATCCCTTCTTTCTACCTTCAATATACACTTTAGAGCTGCTCTAAGGTCAAGAAGAATAAGGATTATAATGATAAATCACGTTTTTCAAAGATTTTAGTTCCCAAAATAATCAAAATAAACGCTAATAAAAATAAAATCATGACCATAATGATCGCTTTTGTTTCTAAATTAATTAAACCCGTGGTATCAAACAAAGATAATGGTGTTAAATATTTTAGAAAAGTAATTTTATCGCTTACCTGTCCTAGCATCTGGATCAAGATAAAAATCACAATAATTCCCCCACTAACACCACTTGCTAGTCTAGTTTCTCGAAACAGACAGCCGCCTAAATAAACAATTCCTAGAAAGAATAACTGTAAAGCAAATAAACCAAGATTTAAAATAAGAAACTGATCAAGACAAATAAGCTGATCAAACAATAATTTACCACAAACTATTACTAAAATAATTTCATAAATAATCAAAACTAATATTCCTAATATAGCTGTAAATAACTGCGTTAATACAATTTGTTTACGACTATGATAACTAGCTAGTAAATAAGCTAATGAGCCATTATCATTATAACGAACTAATAAACGATTGATCATGATCAAGGTAAATATAAATGGGATTACGATCATAATAAAGCCAAACAAATAATTAGTGACAAATTCGATTAAAGTTGTTCCGGCATTACTCATCGAAAAAGCAGCAAATAACTCAGGCATACTTTGCGCCATCATTTCTAAACTTTTACCAAGTTCTGGATCAAACATCGCCACAATGATCCCGCCATACATTGTAATAATAAGGATAAAGATGATTAATATTTTATAATTAGCTTTAATTTCTTTTAACAATAATGGTTTAATCATGGTTATTTCCTCCATAATAATGTAAAAATAATTCTTCTAATGATTGTAGACGTACTGTGATGTCTTCGATTCGATAGTTACTAAGATCTTTAATTATTTGATCAACATGATTACTATATAATAATGTTACCTGTTTACCTTGAATGATTGATTCAGGATATAATTTTTTAAATTTATTTGCATCATTACTACAAGCAAATTTAATTTCATAGTGTTTATGCCGTTTCTTTTTTAAATCTTCCATCTCTTTACAAGCAATGATTTTTCCTTGTTTGATCATTACGACTCGATTACAAGTATGTTCAATTTCTTCAAAAATATGTGATGACATCAAGATTGTTTTACCACTACGTTTAGCCTGGTCGATCAATTCAATAAATTTATTTTGCATTAACGGATCTAAACCGCTTGTAGGTTCATCAAGAATTAAAATCGGAGCATCTTGCATAAAAGCGATTACTAATCCAACCTTTTGTTTCATTCCTTTTGACATTCGTTTAATTTGATTTTTCGGATCTAACTGTAAAAACTCAATCAATTCCCTGGCTTTATTAAAATCAGCCATTCCTTTCATCCTAGCAATAAACTTAATAAAGTCAAGTCCGGTCATTTCATCCATAAAAGCTATTTCCCCTGGTAAATAACCAATATGTTTTTGAATTATTTCACGCTGATCAAAACAATCTAGATCCATGATCGAAACTTTACCACTATCAGCTTTTATAAAGCCCATTAACTGTCTAATTAAAGTAGTTTTACCCGAACCATTAGGTCCCAAAATTCCTACTACTTCCCCTTTTTCAATCGAAAAACTTACATCAAATAAACCTTTTTGATCCCCATAATCTTTAGTTACATGATCAATCGTAATTATAGCCATTGTTTATCTCCTTATTTACTATTCAATTAATATTATACAATTGATAATCCTTGCAGACAAATAAAACTAGAAAAAACTATTTTAATGATTATATTTCTAGACAAATTTATTCCTAGTTAATCAACATATTTTTTGATAAGTAGCTCTTAATAAATCTTAACAAAA
>NZ_JAGHEW010000159.1 GCF_017889095.1 Thomasclavelia sp.
TGGTTCAACTGCAGATAATGGTGCGCAATATGTAGTAAGGACTAAAGCCATACTTACAAATGCGGCAAATAATTTTTTAATTTTTTTCATTTTACCCTTCCTTTCTTAACTAAAATTCTAACATAATAAAAAAGATTAAAATTGTTGTTTATTTAGAACAATCTTAATCATTTTTTAGATTTATTACGATATTGTTTAGGCGTCATCCCAAATAGTTCTTTAAATGTACGATTAAAAATTTGGATATTAGCAAAACCATTATTTAAAGCAATATCTACAATATTTTCATTACTATTTTTTAAATCACTTAAACAATGTTCAATTCTAACATTGCGTAAATATTCAAAAATAGTTACTCCCATTTTCTTTTTAAAAATAGATGATAAATATGATTTATTATAATTTGTCAAAGTAGCAATCTGGTCTAAACTTATTTTCTGTTTATAATTATGATCAATATAATCAATGATCCTAACAACCAATTCATATAACTCATCATCATGTTTTTCTTGAATATAATATTCATCTTCCATTAAATATTTAGTTAATAAATTAATTATCTCTAAAACATGTATATAACAATCTATTAGTGTACTTTTTTGTACCCCCCCCCCACAAATTTTCAATAGGATATTAATAATTTCCTGTTTGACTTTTAAATTCATTTCTAAATTAAATCTTTTTCCTTTAGCTTTAGGACAAACATAATCAATAAATTTACGATCAAGCAATAAAACTATTCCTTCAATTCCTTTTTTTACATCAATATCATGAATCACTCCCGAATTAACTAATAATAACGTACCAGCGGGAGCTATTATTTCTTCATTTTCCATTCGCTGTATTTTTAAACCATCAACTACATAGGTTATTTCAATACTATTATGCCAATGAGGTTCAAAATAATAATCTTGATTATAATAATTACGACTAATTGTAAAAAAGCTATTACGGGCATATTCAACTTTTTCATGCTTTCTAATCACTACTCGAGAAGACACATTTTTCACATCCTTTCTTAAATCTTACCATATTCTAGAATGATTTTTGATAATAAAAGCAAAAAATTTACATTATTTTTATATTTTTTATCTTTTACCAAGAATTAGAAAAAATAACTAGTAATAATTAAACAAATTCGCTATAATAATCAATGTTTTCAATGAGGTGACATATAAGTGAAAATAATACTTAGAAAGGTAAGACAAAATGAAAAAAGGTATTTCAGTAGAACTAGTTGTTATCAATGCGATGATTGCTGGGGTATACGCTGCTCTCACTTTAGTAATCTCACCCATCGCATATTCGCAAATCCAATTTCGATTATCAGAAATAATGGTTTTTTTAGCATTTTATAACTATCGTTATATTCCCGGTTTAACAATTGGCTGCATTCTTGCAAATTTGTTTTCACCACTTGGAATGTTGGATGTTATTTTTGGAACATTAAGTACAGTAATTGTATGTACTTCAATGTATTTTGTTAAAAACCGTTATTTAGCTGCTTTTTTAGGAGCAGTAGTCACTGGAATTATCATTGGTGGTGAATTATGGTATGCCTACCAGATTCCTTATTTAATCAATGGTATTTATGTTGCAATTGGCGAATTAATTGTACTAGTTATTGGTGCTTTAGTATTTAAGGCATTAGAAAAAAATGACCGTTTAATGAACTTATTAGCTTTAAAATAAGATCATTAACGGTCTTTTAATATAAAAAATACCGCTAATAAGTTATTAGCGGTAAATCATTATTTTAATTTAGTAATATCAATTAAAGAAGTATCTCCTTTATGTCTTTTTTCTAAACTTGTAATTAACGCTTGAGCAGTATCTAATGATGTAAAAATTGGGATACCAGCTTCAACTGCAAATCTTCTAATTAAGAATCCATCTTTAAGATTATTATTTCTGGTTGGAATATCAATTACTAAATCAACAGTATCACTAAGCATTAAATCAAAGATTGTATTTGTATTAGCATCAATGCGATTAACAAAATTTACTGGCACATTGTTTTCCTTTAAGAAATTATATGTTCCTTCAGTTGCATATAAATCATAACCAAACATATAATATTGTCTAGCAATAGGTAAAAACTCTTCTTTAGCCGAATCTTTGATTGTACAAATAATATTCTTTTTCTTTGGTAAATTAATACCACTACCAATAAACGCTTTATAAATAGCTTCATCATAATCAGTAGAGATTCCTAAAACTTCACCTGTTGATTTCATTTCCGGACCTAAACTAATTTCAGCCCCTTTGATTTTTTCAAATGAGAATACTGGCATTTTAACTGCAACAGTCTGTTTTTCTGGTGCTAAACCATAATCATATCCTTGTTCCTTAATTGATTTACCCATAATTACATGAGTAGCAACATCAACTACAGGAATATCAGTTACTTTAGAAATATATGGAATCGTTCTACTTGATCTTGGATTTACTTCAATTACATAAACTTGATCTTCATAGACAATAAATTGAATATTAATTAAACCAATAACATTTAAAGCCTTGGCTAAACGTTTAGTATATTCAACAATTGTATCTTTTATATGAGCTTTAATTTTTTGTGATGGATAAACTGAAATACTATCCCCAGAGTGAACTCCGGCTCTTTCAACGTGTTCCATGATTCCTGGAATTAAGACACCATGTTCATCACAAATAGCATCAACTTCAACTTCTTTACCAGATAAATACTTATCAATTAAAATTGGATGTTCTTGATATTGACGATTGATGATTTCCATGAACTTTTTAACATCACCGTCATTTAAACAAATTTCCATTCCAGCTCCTCCTAAAACATAAGAAGGACGAACTAAAACCGGATATTTTAAGCGATTAGCTACTTCTAACGCTTCGTCAACAGTAAAGACAGTTGAACCACGAGGGCGATCAATTTCACATTTTTCTAAGATTTCATCAAATCTTTCCCGGTCTTCAGCCGCATCAACATCATCAGCTGATGTACCTAAGATCTTAACACCCATTTCCATTAAAGCTTTAGTTAGTTTGATTGCTGTTTGACCACCAAATTGAACAATTGCACCATCAGGTTTTTCAATATCAACAATATTTTCAACATCTTCTGGAGTCAATGGTTCAAAATATAGACGATCAGCAATATCAAAGTCAGTACTTACAGTTTCCGGGTTGTTATTGACAATAATAGTATCATATCCAGCTTCTTTTAGTGCCCAGACACAGTGAACTGAACAATAATCAAATTCAATTCCTTGACCAATTCTAATTGGCCCAGACCCTAAAACCATAATTTTCTTTTTATTGTCAGTTGGATCTACTTCATTTACCCCACCATAAACTGAATAATAATATGGTGTCGTAGCATCAAATTCCGCCGCACAAGTATCAACAATTTTATAAACTGCTTTGATGTCATTGTCTTTACACATTTGTTTAATTAATTCAACTGGTTTATTTGTTAGTTTCGCAATAACGCGATTTGGAAATTCTAAGCGTTTAGCTAATTTTAATAAATCAACTGTTAATTCTTGATTACATAACTGTTGTTCAACTTCAATTAAATGCTTAATTTTATCAATAAACCAAAGATCAATCTTAGTAATATTATGAATAATTTGTTCACTGATTCCTTTTCTTAATGCTTCTGCGATTACAAAAATTCGATGATCATCAACTACTTCTAATTGTTTCATTAAAAATTCTTCATCTTTATCAGCCAATTCATCTAATTGTAAATAGTAAACATTTTGTTCTAGTGAACGTAAAGCCTTCATCAATGCCCCTTCAAAGTTATTACAAATACTCATAACTTCGCCAGTTGCTTTCATTTGCGTTCCTAGCTCTCTTGAAGCATCAACGAATTTATCGAATGGCCATTTAGGAATCTTACAAACAATATAGTCTAATGTCGGTTCATAAGAAGCATAAGTTTTTCCAGTAACGGCATTAATGATTTCATCTAATGTATAGCCTAAAGCAATTTTAGCTGCTAATTTTGCAATTGGATAACCCGTTGCTTTACTAGCTAA
>NZ_JAGHEW010000013.1 GCF_017889095.1 Thomasclavelia sp.
AACAATGGTACATTGTTCTTCAGGCGGGTCAAAAAGATTATGAAAGAGATAATTCCTCATGGAATATCTAATTATATTAGTAGTAATCTTATATTTAGTAAGGTCTAAAGAAGACTAACTAAATAAAGGACCCGCTTATAAACAGCGAAAAGGATGAGCCAGCACTCATCCTTTTCATTTGGAATATCTAATTGCATTTATATAATTGCATATTTATCATCAAAAATCAAGTGTTATTTTTGCTTTCAGGTATTTTTCATGAATACTTTTGAAAACATGATATTTTTAAATCTTAAACATTTCTTGATTATTTACCAGTAGGAATAAATGGTGAAATTACTGATGCAACAGCACTAATTGGCATTGATTGTAAGACGATTTTACCAGGGCCAGTAATTACAGTATTAAAGAAACCTTCACCACCTAAGAATTTATTTTTCATGCCTTTAACACTTTGAATTTCCATTTTGCAAGTGGCATCCATCATGGCTAGATAACCAGTATCAATAACCATTTGTTGACCTGGTAATAAATCATATTCAATGGCAGTACCGTCAATTTCTAAGAAAACTAATCCATTACCACTAATTTTATTCATGATAAATCCTTCACCGCCAAAGAAACCAGTACCTACTTTTTTATTGAAAAAGACTGACATTTCTACTCCCTGCGTTGATGCTAAAAAAGTAGATTTTTGAATAATTATTTCATGATTTGGATCGATATTTACTGCTTTAATTGATCCTGGAAATGATGAAGCAAAAGCAATCATACCGTCATCATTAGCTGTATAGCGATTTTGAAACATCGTTTCACCACTAAACATTCTACCAAAGGCTTTACCAACGCCACCACTAACAGTTTCCATTTTCATAACCGGATCCATCCAGCTCATTGCTCCACTATCAGTAGTCATTGATTCTCCCTTTTCTAAATGACAAATTACAACTGGTAAGTTGCCTCCCTTAATTTCATATTTCATTTTTAATATCTCCTTCTATAATCTTATTTATTAATTGCAATACAAACGGGTGCTGGTATTTTTAAAGTATTTACCGTTCTAGCAAGCTGTTCTTCAGCTTCATCAAAAGTAAATAGCTCGATTTCATCATCGTCTTGAGCACCAACGATTAGATATTTGTCATTGATGATATTAAAATCTCGAGGACTTTTACCAGTGTGTACCATATATAGTAAGTTTACTTTACCCGTTTCTTTGTTTACCCGATATAAAGCAATACTGTCATGACCACGATTGGAAATAAATAAGTGATTTCCCGAGTCACTTAAACGAATGGCACTAGCACTTGAAAAATCATGGAAATGCCTAGGCGTTGTATGAATTACCTGAATCAAATTAAGATATTGATCGTTGTATTTAAATACCATTAAGTTATTAGCAATCTCATTGACTAAATAAGCAAAACGACCATCTTTAGAAAAAATCATATGTCGTGGTCCAGAACCAGGAACAACATTTAGATTATGGGTAGCATCTTCTTCAAGCAAACCATCATTATAAGTATACATAATTACTTTATCAGCCCCTAAATCAACCGCATAAACATATTTTTTATCAGGGGTAATACCAACACAGTGACAATGAGGTCCGGTTTGACGTTTAAGTAAATCAGGACCAAGACCAGTATGATGAACGGCATTTATCTTTTGTTTAATATAATTGTTTTCTAATAAATATGATGCTGTAGAACCAACATGATAGTTAGCTGCAAATAGATAACGTGAATTATCACTAATGCATAAATGGGTATAAGAACGACCGTTTGAATTATAATTATTATTAGGAATTAGTTCATCTTTATAGATTGAAAAACTACCAATTCCCCCACCGTTATTAATTCTTCCAGCATTTTTATAAGCTGCAAATAAAGTATTATTTTTAGTAATCATATAAGCTGGATAATCAGGGGTAACGATATGCTGTACTAATGAAAACTGGTTAGTTTCTTCGTTTAATTTAACAATATAAATTCCCTTGTCATCATTCTTTCCGTAGCTAGATACATAGAATATAAGCATTGCAAAACCTCCTTAATATTATTTTACCATAAAGTTGATTTAAAAGGGGTAGCAAATAGCATTTTTTAATAAATATTAATATTAAATCAATTAATAAATTTATTAATCAAAAAAGCTCATATCAAAAAGATTAATAATATTTTTTTATTAAATTGCAGTTTTCGTATCTTTACCTTAGAGATAAAATGTTATATAATAAATGAAATAAATTGGAGGAAGAAATTATGGATGAGAACTTATTATTAACATTACTTCATAACAACGCTAGATTATCGGTTACTGATTTAGCGATGGCTTTAAATGAAAGTGAAGAAAATGTTGAAAAGACAATCAGCCAGTTTGAAAAAGATAAAGTTATCTGTGGGTATCATACGATTATTAACTGGGATCGTACAAGTGTTGATAATGTAATGGCGATGATTCAAATCAATGCAACACCAGAAAGAGAATACGGTTATGATCGAATCGCTAAAAAGATCTATTCTTTTCCTGAAGTTGATACAATGTATTTGCTTAGTGGCAGTTTTGAATTTGTAGCAATCGTTAAAGGGCACACAATGCAAGAAGTAGCTCGTTTTGTGGCTTCAAAATTAGCACCTTTAGAAGGAGTAACAGGTACTGCAACAATGTTTGTTTTAAAACAATATAAAAATAATGGAATTAGCTTTGATGATGACGATAAAGATGTTGGCGAAAGGCTATTGGTAACACCATAATGGATTTTAATAAAGTCTTAAATAATACCGTTAGAGATATACCGCCTAGTGGTATTCGTAAATTCTTTGATCTAGCAAGTGAAATGGAAGGAGTTATTTCTTTAGGGGTTGGGGAACCTGATTTTGATACTCCTTGGAAAATTAGAGAAGCTGCTATCTATTCAATAGAGCAGGGGAAAACATTTTATACTGCTAATCAAGGATTAGTGGAATTAAGAAAAGAAATTTGTCGTTATCAAAAAAGAAGATTTAATTTAGATTATGATTATGAAAAAGAATGTTTAGTAACAGTTGGGGGTTCTGAAGCAATTGATTTAGCATTTCGCAGTTTGATCAATCCTGGGGATGAAGTAATTTTATTGCAGCCTAGCTATGTTGCTTATACGCCAGGAGTTGAATTAGCTGGTGGGAAAGTTGTTAATATTGAATTAAAAGAAGACAATGAATTCAAATTAACGCCTGAACTTTTACAAGCAGCTATTAGTGATAAAACTAAAGTACTTTTATTGAATTATCCTAGTAATCCTACTGGTGGGGTAATGACTAGAGAAGATTATGAAAAAATTGTTCCAATTATTAAAGACAATGGAATCATTGTCGTAACTGATGAAATTTATGCCGAATTAACTTATGGAGCTAAGTTTTGTTCCATCGCTGCTTTTCCAGAAATAAAAGATCAAGTAATTTTGGTTAGCGGTTATTCAAAGGCTTATGCGATGACGGGATGGCGACTTGGATATGTTTTAGCCAATCCAATCTTTATTAAAGCAATGAATAAAATTCATCAATACGTAATTATGTCAGCTCCTACTGGGGCTCAATATGGAGCTATTGAAGCAATGCGCCATTGTGACAATGAAATTGAAACAATGCGCCAAGCTTATATGTTAAGAAGAAATTATATTGTTAAGGCATTTAATGATATGGGATTGCATACCTTTACACCACAAGGAGCATTTTATGTTTTTCCATGTATTAAATCAACCGGTCTAACTTCACAACAATTTTGTGAAGAGTTATTAAAAGATCAATTAGTTGCTTGTGTACCTGGTGATGCTTTTGGTAAAGCTGGGGAAGGCTATGTTCGGGTTTCTTATGCTTATTCAATTGAACAAATTAAAGAAGCAACGACTAGAATAAAAGCATTTTTACAAAAATTAAATAAGTAATTTAAAAGATCATAGATCATTTACGATTTATGGTCTTTTTTCATTGTAACATAAAATTTGTATTGTAACATTTTTTATGTTACAACGAAAAAAGATGTTACGATGAATATTAATTTTATACATTTAATGATAATTAAAAGAAAATAATATAATTTATTAAATCTTATAATGAGGATAAAATCATCACAATTTAATCTTTAAAAATATATGACCAGTTAAATGTCAATTGTTTTGTTAAGAGTTTGTAAACTATGTTAAGAATTTGTAAATTTGCTATACTAAAAATAGATTAAGTAATATAATTATCCAAAAATCTTGGAGGTGTTATAGTTGGAAAAAGAGAGACCCATGTATTATAAAGTTGGTTTAAGTGATGAAGAAGTACAAGAGCGAATTAGTCAGGGTAAAGTAAATGGTGTTAGTAAACCAGCTAGTAAAAGTTATGGGCAGATTGTTAAGGATAATGTTTGCACGTTATTTAATTTATTAAACTTTTTGATTTTTATAGCTTTAGTTTTAGTCCAGGCCTGGTCAAATTTAGTATTTATTTTAATTATTATTGCGAATGCATTAATTGGTATTTATCAAGAAATTAAAGCTAAAAAATTAGTTGATCAATTGTCAATTCTAACAAAACCTACAATTACAGTTGTTCGTAATGGAAAACATGTAGTTGTTGATATAAATGAGATTGTTTTAGATGATATTTTAGTTTTAGAAAGTGGCAATCAGGTTTGCAATGATGCTACGGTTATTCGCGGAATGATTGAAGCTAATGAATCATTACTGACCGGAGAATCTGATCCAATCAATAAACCAATTGGTGGACATTTACTTTCAGGAAGTAGTGTTGTTTCAGGTAAGTGTTATGCCAGAGTTAAAAATGTTGGGGATGATAATTATGCAACGACTTTAGTAAAACAAGCTCAGCAAGTAAAAGAACAAAATTCTGAATTATTAGATTCAATGAAAAAGGTTACTAAAGTAACTACTTTTATGATCATACCTTTAGGAATTATATTGTTTATTGAAGCTTTATGGCTTCGTCAGGATGTTTTATTTGAAGCAGTTGTTTCTTCAGCAGCCGGTTTATTAGGAATGTTACCTAAAGGCTTAGTTTTATTAACGAGTGTATCGCTTGCCAATGGGGTAGCTAGATTAGCTAATCGTAAAGTATTAGTACAAGATCTATATTCATTAGAAACATTATCTCATGTTGATGTTTTGTGTCTGGATAAAACAGGTACGATTACTAATGGAAAAATGAAAGTAGAAAAGGTATTTACCCTAGGAACCAATGATGCTTTTGATATCAATGAAGTGATGGGTTCGTATTTAAAATGCAGTGATGATAATAACGCAACTTTCCAGGCGATGGATGATTATTTTAGTGAAAATGATAAGTATACGCATACTAAAAAAATTCCTTTTTCTTCACTTCGTAAATGGAGTGCTATCGAGTTTAAAGATCTAGGAACTATTGTAGTTGGGGCAGCTGAAAAAATCATGGCTGGAAAAGTACCCGATGAAATTACTAACTTGATGTTAGAAGGAATGCGGGCTTTAGCTATTGGTTTTACAACCGAAACAGTTAAAGACGATCAGCCTTTACCTAAATTACAACCATTAATGGCAGTTATTTTATCAGATACAATTAGAGAAAACACTAAAGAAACTTTAGCTTATTTCCATCAAGAAGGAATCGAAGCTAAAATTATTTCTGGTGATAATGTTAACACAGTTATGGCAATCGCTAAAAAAGCTGGTGTGCTTAATTATGATCGCTGTATTGATATGTCAACAGTAAGTGATGATCAAATTCAAGAAGCAGTTAGAAAATATACTGTTTTTGGGCGCGTTACGCCAAGTCAAAAGAAAGAAATCGTGGAGGTTTTAAAAGCTGATGGTCATCATGTGGCAATGACTGGTGATGGGGTCAATGATTTATTGGCTTTAAAAGAAGCCGATTGTTCAATTGCCATTGCCGATGGAAGTGATGCTTCGAAACAAATTTCACAAGTAGTTTTATTGAACAGTGATTTTACATGTTTACCAGATGTGTTATTAGAAGGACGTAAAGTTGTTAATAATGTTACAAGAGTAGCGGGAGTATTTTTTATTAAAACAATATATACGGTACTATTATCGTTGTTTTGTGTATTGACAAATACACCATTTCCATTTATTCCCCTGCAAATTACTTTAATTGATTTATTAATTGAAGCAATGCCTTCGTTTATGACTATTTTTGAAGGGGATACTAAAAAAATTACCGGTAAATTTTTACCAAAAGTATTTAGTAAAGCAACAGGTAATGCACTTGCCATTGTTATCTTGTTTATCATGATAATGTTATTTAAAAATAGTTTAGGGTTAAATCATTTAGAAATGATTACTTTAATGTATTATCTTTTAGGGAATATTTCAATGATTGCTGTTGTTCGATCATGTTATCCTTTTACTAAATTAAGAATATTAATTTGTGTCATGATGATTGGTGGTTTTATTGCGGCAGTAGTTTTGTTTAACAGTATTTTACATTTAGCGACAATTAGTATTTCAATATTAATCAAAGCGGTTATTTTAACGGCTATTGGTGTATTGATTGAAAGAGGAATTCATAAGTTATTAAAAGGGTTAATTAAATAGAAGAAAAAAACATTAATATTTAGCGATATTAATGTTTTTTATTGATTGTTTTTTAGATATTCTAGATACATAAATGCAATCATTGATTCAATTGTAATTAAAGCATAGGGATGACTGGCATAATCTTTTCGAGAATTATAAAATATATATTCATCGACATAAGGAAAATTACATTCTTGATTAGATGTAATCAAGACAATCTTAGGTTTATTTTTTTGATTATGAAAAGGCGTAGTTCGTGGATATAAACGATTAAAATACGAACCAGATTCAGAAAAAATAATAATTAAAGTATCTTTAGTAGCATTATTAATAAATTCAATTTGATTAGTAAACTTAATATGAGTAAAAATTAATTTACCATTAGTTTGCAGGTCATATTGAAGATTTAAAGCAATGCTTTCTGAATGCATATAACCAAAGGCACCGATATTTTGATAGTTATAAATATCTTTAACTAAAGAATTAATTTGCTGGTACAATTTATCGGTGTATAGATTATTCAAATTATCAGTAATTGAATTAATATATGATTTAAATGGATTTTCATGATCAAATGATTGAAAATTGAATTTGTTATTAGCGTAACGATACTTTAAAGGTACTTGAATAATTTGTGATTTTAAAGTATTAAAATTATTTAAGCCAATTTCTTTACAAAATCGAGAAATACTGGAGTTGGAAACAAAGCATTCATTAGCTAAATCAGAAATTGATAAATCTTCAAGTGAATGAAGATTCTCTAAAAGATATTTAGCGATTTTATAATTATTAGAATCAATTGGTTCACTATTGATAGTTGATAATAAAATAATTGTTAGATTAAAGATATCCATCACCAGCTTTCATAAATGTTTTAGTTATTATAGCATGGTGGTTATTTGCTTGACAACTAAAACTAAACTTTTATAACTAGTGTTTTAGCTAACTTATCATGAAAAGATTGACTTTTTTTATTAAAATAAGCATAAATAATTGAA
>NZ_JAGHEW010000160.1 GCF_017889095.1 Thomasclavelia sp.
AGATATTTTCATTGTTTATATAGGGAGTTAAAAGTTCCTGATAATTTATTGGCGATACAGCAATGATTGAATTGACAGATTTTTTTATTAATGAATTTAGTAATTTGATTTTAGCACTATGATATTTGTAGTCATCGACAAATGAATTATAATAATTTTCTAATGTTTGATTAGATTCTTTTTTTATTTTTTGACTTAAATCATAAAATTCATAGTTTAATAATTGCGCTAATTGTTTTCCGATAGATTTTTTCCTACATTTTCAACACCAAATAATAAAATATTCATTTAATCATCTCAACTTGTATTTTATAATATTTTTTCATGAGATAAAAGAGATATTAGATATTTACTATGAAAGGATTAAATTTAAATGGGTAATAGAGCGAAACTAATAAAAAATATATCATATTTGTCAAAAATGGTTTATAATATCTAGGCGCATTAAAAATGCATTTTATTAGGAAGAGGGTTTGATATGATAAAAATTTTAAAAAGAAACATGGAATCAAGAAAAAGGTTACGAATGATTGAAGCCGGTATTTCAATTATATTATGTATTGCTTCAATTGTATCAATTGGCTATGGACTGTTTGAAATTAATTTGCATATTGATAAAACACAGTTTATCCAAAGTATTGAAATGACCAGGGATAAAGAGTTGGAGGATTATAGTGAGGATAATACTGTTTGTGATGTTACTTATAAAAACGGTGATAAACAGTTAGTAGTATCTTATTCGTATGAAGAATATGAAAACTTAGATACCCAAACAATTACTGCTTATGAATATGAAACTGATAATGGTACTAAATTGTATTTTGATCACCAGGAAATTAGTGATGCTCAATTACAGTATTCTTATCGCCAAGTAAGAGCTAATGAATTAACATCATTATTTAACTTTGGAATTGCTTCATTTATTTTGATGATATCAATTTTGATCATGATGGTTTTTTCTAAATTGTTTACAACGTATGAAAAATCATGGTTTGTTTCAATTATGGTATTGGCTACCATTATCTCAGTAATTTTCCCAGAAGAAAGTGCTAACGGGGTAAATGGAATTATTATCATGTTATTGTATTTATTAGACACTTTCTTAAATATTCTTTGTGAGTTACTGATTTCCAAACAATCACGATACAATTTCCTTGTTTCTGTTTTAGTAGAAATTGTAGAAATTGTAATGTGCATTGTCTTGATGTATCGTTTTGCCACTATGGCAACAACATTATTCTTCTGGCTGCCAATTGATATTATTAGTTACATTAACTGGTCAAAACATAAAGATGACGAGGAAAATGAATTAACGGTAGTTAGAAAATTAAAGGGTTATCAAGAAGTTTTGGTTATTGCCGGAATCATTGTTTGGACTTTTGTAATTGGATATTTTATTAGTGGTTTAGATATAGCAACTGATTTTTACAATAATGAAATATTAGAAACAGCGATTATCTATATTGATGCTTGTGCATCAGCGGTGGGGATTGCTAATGGGTTATTTATTTTCTTTAGACTTAGAGAACAATGGATTGCCTGGTATATTTGTGCTTTATTAGAAGCAATCATCAATATAATTTCTGGACAATATGTATTGTTAGTTTTAAAATTAGGTTATTTTACTAATACAACCTATGGATATATTAAATGGACTAAATATATTCAAGCACATAACAATGAAAAACTAACACAAATATCTTGATGAGTCTTGAGGATTTAAGCTAAAATTGATAAAATAAAGCGTGTAGAAAATAAACAAAATGAGGAGTGAAAAATATGGCTATTTCAGCAGGTGATTTTAAAACAGGATTAACTTTAATTGTTGACGGTGATCCTTGTCAAGTATTAGATTTCCAACATGTAAAACCAGGAAAAGGGGCTGCTATCTTAAAAACAAAAATGAGAAACTTAAAAACAAATGCAATTCAAGAACGTAACTTCAATGCATCAATTAAGTTTGATCAAGCAAATATTTCAAGAAAAGTAGCACAATATTCATACAAAGTAGATTCTACTTATTATTTTATGGATCAAGAAACATACGATATGTATGAATTAGAAGAGGATCAAGTAGGGGATACTAAATATTACATTATTGAAGGATCAGAAGTTTCATTAATGTTTTTTGAAGGAATGTTATTATCAGTATCCGTTCCAGAAAAAGTAGAATTAACAGTTGTAGAAACTGATCCAGCAATCAAAGGAGCACCATCAAACCAAACAAAAGATGCTGTTACAGATACTGGATTATCTCTTCGAGTTCCTCAATTTATTGAACCTGGAGAAAAAATTGTTGTCTTTACCATGGATGGAAAATACGCAGGAAGAGCTTAATTAAGCTCTTTTTTAAAATGATGAAGAAAGTTGTTTTAATTACTGGTGGGGCTAGAGGAATTGGAAAAGCAATTGCTTTAGAACTGGCAAAACATGGCTATGATATTGTAGTAAATTATTTGACATCTAAACAAGATGCTAATACATTGAAAAAGATAATTATTGAAAAATATGGGGTACGGTGTCTTGCTATTCAGGCAGATGTTTCTAAGGAAGATGAAGTAGATAAGATGATTTCTTTAATTGAAGATAAATTAGGTGGCGTTGATATTTTAGTAAATAATGCTGCTATTGATTTATCAAATTTATTTCATTTAAAAAATGCAAACGAGTTTAGAAAAACATTAGATGTAAATGTAGTTGGTGCTTTTAACTGTAGTAAACGAGTTTATCGACGGATGTTAGAAAAAGAGTATGGAAGAATTATTAATATTTCTTCAACCAATGGTATTAATACTTATTATCCAATGTGTATAGATTATGATGCTTCTAAAGCTGCTTTAATTTCGTTGACGCATAATCTGGCATTTGAATATGCCCCATATATAAATGTTAATTGTATAGCTCCAGGTTTTATTGGTACTGAAAACGAATTAGATGGTTATGATGAACAATTTTTGCAAGAAGAGATTGAAAAGATCATGGTTAATCGCTATGGGGATCCTAAAGAAGTTGCTTATTTAGTTAAGTTTTTAATTAGTGATGAAGCTAATTTTATCAACAATACTGTTATTCGTATTGATGGTGGACAAAAAGGAAGTTGTTAAGACAACTTCCTTTTCAGATTTGATAATGCTAGTAAAATAGATAGTTTTCCATATTCAAAAGTTAATCCACCTTGTAGATATAAAGTATATGGCTCAATTACTGGAGCATCAGCACTTAATTCAATGGTACTTCCCTGGGTAAAACTTCCAGCAGCCATAACTTCATCAAAGGGATAACCAGGCATTGGTGCTGGCATGACACGGACAAATGAATCAATTGGACTAGTTTGCTGGATGCCTTGAGTAAAGCTTACTAAATTATCTTTAGTCTTTAATTCTAGAGTTTGAATAATATCAGTGCGCGGTTCATCATATCTTGGCGATACATTTATATAACCTAATTTTTCTAGCATATATGCTGTAAATACTGCTGTTTTTAATGCGTTTTTTACAGCATTAGGGGCCATAAATATTCCTTTAAAAAATGTATTATTTAAATTAAAATTTGCTCCTAACTCTTTGCCAATTCCTGGAGCTGTTAACCGTTCAGCAACCATATAAATTAGTTCTTTTTTTCCCGCAACATATCCGCCTGTTGGAGCAATCCCGCCACCAAGATTTTTCATTAACGAACCAACGACAACATCAGCACCAATATGTCCCGGTTCTTTTGTTTCCACTAACTCACCATAACAATTATCTACCATGATAATTACATCTTTGTCTACTTCTCTAATTTTAGAAATAATTCGTTCAATTTTAGCAATAGAAAGGGATTTACGATGTGAATAACCACGGGATCTTTGAATTTCAACTAGTTTAACATTATTTTCTTTTAATCGTTCAATAATTGTTTCATCATCAAAATCATCATCAATTAATTCAATTTGTTCATATTTAACACCGTTTGCCTTTAATGACTGACTTGAATCACCACTTAAACCAATCATTTCCTGCAATGAATCATAAGGCGCACCAGACAAGGAAATCATAGTATCACCATGTTTCAACAATGCTGAAAGGGTTAAATATAAAGCATTAGTGCCACTCATAATTTGTGGACGAACCAGGGCATCCTCACAGCCAAGAACAGTAGCAAAAATTCTTTCCAGTTTATCGCGACCTTCATCATAATTTCCATAACCGTTAATATCACTGAAATCAGAATAAGAAACTCGATTTTCAATAAAAGCTGATAAGATACGATTGGAATTGGTTAAACAAATCGTATCAATATTTTTATAAATATCTTGCAAAACAAGATCAGATTCTTTAGCTAAAGATAGTAATTCAGAATCAATTTGTTCAAATAACATATTAAACCTCCTCAAATAATACATCATTTATTATACACGTTTTCCATTATTTTACGATAACTTTTATATTATGGATTAGAGATTTTTCTATATTATTACAATTAATGCTATAATAAATTAAGTTGATGTTTATTTATTAGTAAAATCTTAAAAAAGAATAATAAATGAGAAAAAGTATGATATAAGAATTAGCCAAAGTAAAGATTTAAAGTAGGATTAAAATATCTAAAAGAAAATATTTAAGATTAAATGATTATTTAAAGTGATATGTATCATCAGCTTTTAGAATATGGCACGAATAAAGAAAAAACATTAGGTTGCTGGCATTTTATCAAGATTTATTAATATAAAACTGATAAAAAATATGATAGTAAAAATGAAAAAACGTTTAGATAGCATAGAGCTAGTCTACTGTATTCTTGGCAAATATGATCTTGATTTTCAAAATGAACGTACTAATTTGGAAATAGTTATCTAAATTTGTTGATTAAAAAGATAAAACATTGTTTGACAATATGTATTTATTTTTAAACAAAAGGATTAGACAGTATTGATTTTAATGATAAAAGATGGGGATAATGAGATTAAATTAGTTAATTTATAGATGTAGAGAGTTGTGTAAATTAATATTTTCAATATAAATCTAAAACTGTTGAAAGGCAGTTTTGTTTATAGAAAAATGATATTTTTAAGATTGTATTGTATAAATTATAATAAAATAATATAAAAATTTAATTATTATCACAACTTAATAAAAATTAATATCATTATTGTTGAAATGATTTTTAAATTATGGCATATTAAA
>NZ_JAGHEW010000014.1 GCF_017889095.1 Thomasclavelia sp.
AATGGTTCCTGAAGATTTTAAAGATGGTGATTTATCAATGTATTTAATTAGTAATGAAGATATAGTATATATAAAGAATACAGGTAAATATTATAATTACAAACTAGAAGAACCATTTGTTTTAACCGATCCAATTATTTACTTAGAAAGAGAATACAGTTTTATTGAAACAAAAATACAAAGTTATTTTTTTAAGACGGATGATATTAAAGAGTTGCAAGATGAATTGAGTATTTATGGTAATAAAGGGAATATGAAACTAATTAGTAGTCAGTATCGCTATGATTATTTTAATAGTAATCTATATCAGGAAGTTATTGAATTAGGGTTATTAATATTAGTTTATGTAATTATGTTAGTGATATTGATTATTCAGGCGGTTTTGGTTTATTTCAATGAACATGGTAAACTGATTGGAATATCATATAGTTTGGGTCGCAGTATGTTTAGAAGATATTTAGACTTGCTGATTGTTGATTGGATGAGTTATGCTGGTATATTTATAGCCGGATATATATTGAAGGTTAAAAGTGATTATTTGATGATATTTTTAGGGTTGCTATTGTTAGGTGATATATTAATTAGTTTTAGTTATAGCCGTTATTTAGAAAAACAAAAACTAGTACCGTTATTGAAAGGGGAAAGATAAGATGGCTTTAGTAGAATTAAGACATGTATATAAAAGTTATGGGAATAAAGTGGTTTTAGATGATTTAAATTTAATTATTGAAAAAGGGACTTTTAATGTTATTATGGGACCTTCTGGTTCTGGCAAATCAACTATTTTAAATATAATTGGCTTACTAGATCGTGCTAATCAGGGAGAAGTATTGCTGTTTGATAAAATAGCACCTAAACCTTTTTCTATCGGTGCTGAAAAACTGTTGCGCAATCACATTGGTTATTTGTTCCAAAATTTTGCTTTAGTAGAAAATGAAAGTGTGGAATATAATCTTAAATTAGCTTTAGAATACACTAAAGGAAATAAAAACGAATTAATCAAATCAGCATTAACGAGTGTTGGTTTAGAAGGTTACGAAAAGAAAAAAATATATCAATGTTCAGGTGGTCAACAACAGAGAATAGCAATCGCTAGATTACTATTAAAGCCGTGTGAGTTGATTTTAGCAGACGAACCGACCGGATCTCTAGATGAGGATAATCGTAAGTTAGTTATTGAGCTATTAAAGAAGATGCAAAAAGAAGAAAGGACAATAATCGTAGTTAGTCATGATCCAGTATTCAAAGATGTGGCTGATAATGTTATTAAGTTATAGTGTATATATTTTCAATTTTTGCTTAATATTTGTATTTAAAACACATAAAATGGAGTGATTATCTTTCACTCCATTTTAATTTATTTTTTAATAAAATAACCGTCATTTCTCTTTGAACCTCTAAATTCGATTAAATCTGACATATGTGCTATTCTTCTCATAAAAGTTGCTCTTGAGATAGTAGGATCAGTAGCTTTAATATATTCATATAATTGAGGGAATCTTAATCCAGGATAAGCTTTTATAATGCGGTAAATATTAGAATCTCTTTTATTTAATGAGTTACTGCTTGTCTCGTTTAATGTCTCAATAGATGAGACATTAAAATTATATGATTATTTTATTGTAGCAAGAATTATAATTTTAGTTGCAAAAAAAATGATTAAATGGTAAAGTTAGGCTACCATAACAAAGTTAGTTTATTATAACAAAGGAGAAAACTATGAAATATATTTATTTTGGTTTAGGTGTGCTTTTTATGGTGTTAGGAATGATTGGAGTAGCTTTACCGGTTTTACCGACAACACCATTTTTATTGGTAGCGATGTTCTTTTTTACTAAAAGTTCGTCTAGGGCTAAGATTTGGTTTGAGGAAACGAAATTATACCAGAATCATTTGGATGATTTTGTTAAAAGAAGAGCGATGACATTAAAAACAAAAGTGATGTTACTTAGTTTTGCTAGTACGATGTTAATGATTGCTTTTTTAATGATGAATAATATTTATGGAAGGATAACGATTGTTTTATTAGTGGTATTTAAATATTATTATTTTGCTTTTAGAATTAAAACAATCAAAGAAGTAAAAAATGATTAATAAAAGATTAGTAAGTTATTTAAAAGAAGATCGTCAGTATGTCTATTTACAAGTATTAATGCAATGGTTTGGGTTAATCATGCAAATTGGAATTATTGTAATTATGGGTGATTTATTGAATCAAATGTATTTAAAGCATACTGTTAGTAATTTATGGTTAAAAGTAATTTTAATTGTTTTATTAATTATAATTAAAGGTATTTTAGGAAAGCGGGCAACAGTATTGTCTTTTAAAGCATCTAAAAATATTAAGGGTAAATTACGCAGTGATATTTATAAAAAAATATTAGCTTTAAATAATCATTATAATGAAGTCATTTCAACTGCTTCATTAACACAATTGATGAGTGAAGGGGTTGAACAGTTAGAAATATATTTTGGTAAATATTTACCGCAGTTTTTTTATAGCTTATTAGCACCGGTAACTTTATTTATTGTTTTGGCTCAGGTTGAATTTAAAGCAGCTTTAGTTTTATTTATTTGTGTACCGTTGATTCCAGTATCAATAGTAATGGTTCAAAAGTTTGCCAAAAGATTGTTAAGTAAATATTGGGGCTTATATGGTAATTTAGCAGAACGTTTTTTGGATAACGTTAGTGGGTTAACAACATTAAAAGGTTATCGTGGTGATCAAAGTAAACACATTGAAATGAATGAAGAAGCTAGTCGGTTTCGTAAGATTACGATGAAAGTTTTAGTGATGCAGTTAAATTCAATCAGTATCATGGATTTGGTTGCTTATGGTGGGGCTGGACTAGGAATTATTTTTACTTTAATAAGTTATTCTAAACATCAAATTGATTTAAAACAGGCTTTTATAATGATCATGCTTTCAGCTGAATTTTTTATTCCGCTTAGATTACTAGGATCATTTTTCCATATTGCTATGAATGGTAATGCAGCTAGTGAAAAAATCTTTAAATTACTTGATGCCCCGTATAATCAAGATAAATCATCAACAATAGATGAAATCCAGGCAATTGAGATTAAAAATCTATCATTTGCTTACCAGAAAGATTTAGTTTTAGAAAATATTAATATGAAGATTACTAAACCAGGTCTATATGGAATCGTGGGAAGTTCTGGTAGTGGTAAAAGTACGCTTTCTAAGTTATTAATGGGGTATTTTGATAATTATCAAGGAAATTTAACCTATAATGATTTAGAAATCAAAGATATTGTTCATGAAAGTTTAATGAAAGAAATTACGTTAGTTGAACATAATGGCTATATTTTTGCCGGAACAGTACGTTCTAATTTATTAGATGGTAATAAATTAGCTGATGATCAAAAATTAATCAATGTTTTAAAACAGGTTAATCTTTGGCAGTATTTTAGTTTGCTTGATGGTTTAGATACAGTAATTGAAGAAAGAGGAAATAATTTATCAGGTGGTCAAAAACAGCGTCTAAATATTGCTAGAGCATTATTACATGATAGCAGTATTTATATCTTTGATGAAGCAACATCAAACATTGATATTGAAAGTGAAGAAATTATTATGCAAGTAATTGATACATTAGCTAAAGCTAAAATCGTCATTTTAATTAGTCATCGATTAGCTAATGTAATAAATTGTGCATGTAATTATGTTTTTGCAAGTGGTAAATTAACAGGCTCTGGTAGTCATGAACAATTAATGAAAGAAAATCAGGAATATTATCATTTAGTAATGAGACAAGCAGAAATTGAAAATTATGGAGGTAAGACAAGTGAATAAACGTAGTAATTTAAAAGTAGTTATTAGCTTAATTGCCTTAGTAAAATCAATGATCTTGATCATGCTACTAGCAATATTGTTAGGAGTAGCGGGATATTTAGCGGCAATCTTTTTAACAGTTTTTGCTGGTGAAATTATAATTAAGATCATTGATCATCAATCATTTACGTCATTATTCTACTTATTGATTGCCTGTGGTGTTTTACGAGGAATTTTACGTTATGGTGAACAATGGTGTAATCATTTTATTGCCTTTAAGATTTTAGCGATGATTCGTGATATCGTTTTTGGCAAATTACGCCAATTAGCACCAGCTAAACTTGATGGTAAAGATCATGGTAATTTAGTTGCTATGATTACTAGTGATGTTGAATTATTGGAAGTATTTTATGCCCATACTATTTCACCAGTAATGATTGCTTTAATTGTTTCATTGATAATGATCATTTATTTAGCTAATATTCATTTTGCACTGGCACTATTAGGTTTAATTGCTTATGGAGTTATTGGGATCGTTATCCCTATTGTGATCGATCGGGTTTCTGGTGATAAAGGATTAGAGTATCGTAATGATTATGGTAAATACACAAGTTATGTTTTAGAAGCGGTTCATGGACTTAGAATTGTTGATCAGTTTGCCCGTGGCAATAATCGTTTAGAGAAAATACGTTATAAAAGTGAAATGCTTAATTATCAAAACGAAGATTTGAAAAAAATAGAAGGACGTTTTAGAATGATCAGTGATATTGCAGTTAGCTTGTTTTCATTGATAATGTTATTGCTTGGATATTATTTATACAGTCAAAAAGCAATAGAGTTTACCGGGGTTATATTAAGTACAATTGCGTTAATGTCTTCATTTGGACCAGTATTAGCCTTATCTTCATTAGCTCATAATCTAGTTATTACTTTTGCCAGTGGTAATCGTGTTTTAGATTTATTGGAAGAAACACCGCAGGTTAAAGAAAATCTCGATGGTTACGATGGCAAAATGGGTGAAATTGAAATCAAAGATTTATCTTTTCAATATGAAGATGAAATGATTTTAAAAGATATTAATTTAACGATCAAGCCTGGTGAAATTATTGGGATTGCCGGTAAAAGCGGTAGTGGTAAAACAACTTTATTGAAACTGTTGATGCGTTTTTATGATCCAAGTAGCGGTCAAATCTTAATTAATGGTCATGATATTAAAACATGGAAAAGCAGTTCGTTAATTAGATTAGTAAGTTATGTAACTCAAGATACTTATATTTTTAATGATAGTGTAAAAAATAATATTAAATTAGGATTGGTTGCAAGTGATGAAGAAGTAATAGAAGCATGTAAGAAAGCTAATTTAGATGATTTTATTAAATCATTGCCTCAAGGTTATGATACGATGATTGGTAGTCTTTATCAACAGTTATCAGGGGGGCAGTTACAAAGATTGGCTTTAGCTAGGGCTTTTTTACACAACACGCCACTAATTTTACTAGATGAACCAACTAGTAATCTTGACAGTTTAAACGAAGCTTTAGTATTAAAAAGTTTAAGTGAAAATAGGCAGGGAAAAACGATTGTCATTGTTAGTCATCGACCAACATCTCTAAAAATATGTAATCGAATTATTAAAATTGTAAGAGGAAAGCAAAGCTAAAATGACAAGCGAACAAGAAAAAAAGATGCTTAGTTTAATGATTGAAATGTATGAAAAAGGGAAGAAAGAAGATTTAAGTGCGTTAAAAGAATACGCCTTTAAACGAATTGATTATTGTCCCCGCAAAGAAGAAAAAACCTTTTGTTCTACTTGCCCAATTCATTGCTATGCTCCCAAATATCGACAGTTAATTAAAGAGGTCATGCGTTATTCAGGACCTAGAATGATTTACAAGCATCCAATCATTGCAATTAAACATATGATTGATACAATTAAAGATAAAATAAAACAAAAGCTGTAACAAAATCGTATTGAAGTTGATTTTGTTCAGCTTTTTCAATCAATAAATTATCAGTTTATGTAATTTTTACAATAATAATCATAGTCGAATATGATAAAATCTAGAAATTATTAATTAAGCTTCAAATAATGCTTATTATTTTCACATATTTTTAAATTGCTATCTAAATCTTTAAGATTAACTATTTCTTGACCGTTTAAATCATAGATATACTGATTATCAACAATGATGAACTTATTTACAACTTGTAAATCTTCAACAGCTTCAAAATGCTTGATTAATGTTTTATCAATATTATATAGATCAAAACTGTTGTTTTCATATTGGTAACATACTAAACAATCACCATATAATAAAATATCGTTATATTTGGCTTCGATAACAATATTATTCTGACTATCTTTCATGCCACAGTTATCACCTTCATAATAGACAATATAATATTCATTATCAGTAAAATATGCAAATTCATTATCTTGTAATTGATATATTTCTTTACCGTCTTTATCAATAAGATAATATTGGTTATTTACGTCATTTGCATTAGCACTATTAGAGACAACAGTATAACCTTTTTTATTAAATGGCTCTACGCTATTAAAAACTTTCCCGTCAAATAATTTATTCCCATTGTTATCAATGAAATAGAAATCATATTTATCAAATATCGGTCCGTCATTACCAGTATCAATATAACAAATACCAATATTTTCATCATAAATATCTTCATTAGCTCTAAAAATAAATGGATGCTCGCTTTTAAAAATAACATTTTGTTTATCATCAAGTGCGTAATAATAGTTATCGTTTTCTTTGCAATAACAAATCAAATCTGGATTTTGAATGCTGTTGGTATAATGACTAGTATATGGATAATATTCAGTAGATTTAACCGTGCCATCACCGTTGATTTTAACATATTCGTTATTTTCACTAATAGCATAGATATTACCTTTATTATCAATGAAATTGGAAACTAAAGTATAATTTTTATCTTGTTTTGATGAATCAAAAGAAATTTTTCCATTAGTATCGATGATCTTCCAGTTTGAATCTTCAATAATGAGAGCGTATTGATTATTATAAGCATCAAAACTGATTGTATTTTCGCCAGTAGTAAATTGTGGTTCAATGACAATTTTACCATCTTTTGCATTGATATAGCCTAGTTTATTATCTTTAGTATTAATGATCGGTAAATATAAACCGTCATTGCTTGTTTTAGAATCTACTTTTTTCTTCTTATCACTAGATGAAGAACATCCAACTAAAAAAATTGCTAGTAAAAAAATTAATATTTTTTTCATATCTTTCCCCTCAAACTTTCTTGCCTATTTTTAAATTGCTTTTTATATACATCTACAAAACGATATTTTTCACCTCCAGATAATGTTTTGTAGTTGTAAAAATATTTATATATTTCTATTTTAACATAGAAATATTTTAAGTTAATAACTGATTTAAAAAATATAATCAGTATAAATAAAAATCGTTTGTATTAACTATTGTGTAGGTGTATGATAAAAAAAGATTGGGGTGACTTGATGGAAAAGATAGAAACAAAGCGCTTATTGATTCGAGAGCTGGAACTGGATGATGCCAAAAGAATGAGTGAATATCGAAGTAAACGGGAAGTTGCGTTTTATCAGTCATGGTGGCATTATCCATATAAAAAAGCAATTCGCAGAGTCGAGTATTGTTTAAAACATCCGTTTAACGGTAGAGCGGGAACTTATCAATTGGCGGTAATTTTAAAAGAGAATAATGAAATGATTGGGGATTATTATTTAGAGGTAAATCAGCCAGGCAGTATTACAATTGGTTATACTTTTGATAGTGTTTATTGGCATCAAGGTTATGCAACGGAGTCACTAACAGAATTATTACAAGTCTTAAAAGAGCAGTATCATTTTAAACTAGTTTTAGCGCATGTTTATAATGATAATCATAAATCAATTAACCTGCTTAAAAAATTTGGTTTTGAAAAATATGATAGTTCAAAGATTTTGGGCGATGCTAGTTTTAAATTAGAATTATAAAAAAGATGGTTTTGTTTAAATTAATAGTATATAATATTTGTAATAAATTGAAAAAGAGGGTTATATATGGAAAAAAGATGTCAAAATTGTGGTCAACCAATTGATGTTAATGCAAAGTTTTGCAAATATTGTGGCCATGAAAATGTACCAGTTGAAAATAAGCAAAAATTTTGTCCAAGATGTGGTAAACCATATACGGGTAATATTGCTTTTTGTTCAAGTTGCGGGTATCAGTTAGCTAATTCAAATTATGCCAACAGTGTTAATGGAAATGGTGAAAATATCTTTAAAAAGGGGTTAGATAATTTTACTTCAACTATTAATAGTATGACTGGTGAAGAAGGAAAAGTAGAAATTAAATTAAAAGAATTATTTTCTGAGGTCTTTAAAAAGCATACTATTGAAGAACGAGAAGAAATGTTTATTACTGGAACTAAATATACTACGCCAAAAGAATCCAACATGGTTTCTAGCTGGCCTAAGCCATGGCTATATTCACGAGTATTTTTAATGTTTTTGATCGTATTTGCAGCTTTATTTGTAATGGTGAATAATTTTTATAACGCTAATGCGATACCAGGAGCTATTTTTATTGGCGCATTAATGGTACCATTTTCAGCTTTAATTTTCTTCTGGGAAGTTAATGTACCACGTAATATCAGTATTTTCGATGTGATCTTTATGTTTTTTGTCGGTGGGGCACTATCGTTAGTTTGCACATTGATCTTATATGAAATTATTAGTGTTGAACAGCTTGATTATATTGGTGCTATCTTGGTCGGAATTATTGAAGAAGTAGGTAAAATAGCTGTTGTAGCTTATTATGTTAGCCGTAAAAATACTAAATATATTTTAAACGGTATGTTGATTGGGGCTTGTGTTGGAGCTGGATTTGCAGTATTTGAAACAGCTGGTTATGCTTTTAATGCTTTTGCAGCAACAGGTCAAATTGATGTTTTATTAGATGTTTTATGGTTACGTTCGATTTTATCATTCGGCTGTCATATTACTTGGACCGCTATTGCCGGAGTTGGTTTGATTGTCGCTAAAAAAGAAGCACCATTAAATAGTAATCATATTTTACATGCGGACTTCATTAAATTTTTGTTACTGGCAATCGTCCTTCATGCCATTTGGGATATGCCAATTACTTTTGGAATGGACATTTATTTAGTTCAATGGATCTTAACATTTATTGCTTTAGTGACTATTTTAGTTTTATTGAATGCTGGATTACGTCAAGTTTCTCAATACGCTAAAGCAGCTAAAGAAAAAGAAATGGCACAAATGAAAACTGAATAGTTAAATTAAAGTTTTATACTTATTTAAGCACCGTCAGGTGCTTTTTGTTTTAATTGATCATTAAATAATAGAGTACATTAAAAAATTAAAAAAAATTTAAATTTTTAAAAGAAAAAACACTTAGTGCGGTTGTATATATATAATAGAACGGATAATTCTATTATTAAATACAGTTTACTGCTATAATGTACTTGATTAGAAATTGTCCGTTACTTTTAAAAAAAGGAGGGATGATTTTGGGCGATCACGATAT
>NZ_JAGHEW010000161.1 GCF_017889095.1 Thomasclavelia sp.
CCTTTTATATAGTCTATACTGGTCGTTGCGTTTCAAATGTTCTGTCATATTTTTTTGTATCCCAGAATTTTGTTTTACCATCCTCTCTTAGAGCACCTGCTTGTCTTCTCTCTGTAGTAGTACCGCGCGAATTTAAAATAGCTTGCCATTTTTTATAATATAATGTAGTAGTTAAGAAGTTTTTCCCAATTGCCCTTAAAAAGCTTGAAATAAATGTTTTTACAGCAGCAGTAGTAAAAATCCCTGTTAAACCACCAGTAAGAAATCCCAATGCCACCGAAATAGCGCCTGATGCTAAAGACATTGCAACATTTACTTTTTTATATTCACCTTTGTAATAAAATGTTCCATAACTTGCTTGTGGTGCAATTGATCTATCAAATTCAGTTTTCAAATTCAAAGTATCACTACTTTTTTTCTCTACATACATATCTATATTTTGAATTGGTGGATAAGATTTCATTTCTTCAACAATCGTTTTACTAATTCCATTATCGTATAAATCACTAGCTTGCTTTGCCAATCCTAAATTATAATCTTCAAAATCATAATAAACACCATTTAGTTTAACATACTGCATATCTTTATCAATTTCTAAAGAAATCGACTCACCATTTTCTTCAAAGTCTGAATATATAAAATCATCATCTATTTTATAATCAAGAATTTCTGTATCATATTCACCATAATTATATGAATAATTTATGTCATCATTAACCGCACCTATAAGCCCCACGCTACTTTGAGTACATAAAACACTAATTACTCCCATTAATATTATCTTTTTAATTCTATTTTTTTTCATAATCATTATTACCTTTCACATGATTTATCTTCACACTTGAATTTATAATAGGAATTTAGCCATAAATTAATATAAAACTTAATTACCTAATATAAAATAAATATTAAATTAACATTAGAAAAGAATTAGCCAGGTTTTTATTTTATAAAAACTTTTCTAAATTTCTTTTCTTATTTATTGTAACGTCTAGACTATTTACAATTTTATTATAGGGTTATTAAATATTAATGTAAATATGTCTTGTACAAGTGGTAAGGAATCATGTTCAAGAGGTAATTATTTGGTATTTATTTTTATTGCTAACTGATTTTCTTTTAAATCAGCTTCAATCTTCCAATTATGAAGCATAACAATATTCTTTACGATTGATAAACCTAAGCCTGTAGAATCATTATGTCTAGATAAATCGGCTTTATAAAAGCGATCAAAAAGTCGTTTGGGATCGATATTATCTTGATCTTTGATATTATTTACAAAGATCAATGTTCCATCGATTTCTTTAATTTCAAAATAATTATCCCCATGTTTAAGGGCATTATTGATAATATTTTGAACCATTCTTGTAAATAATTCTTTATTTGAATGAAGAATTAAATGTTCATTTGAAAAGGTAATAATGGGTTCTACATTCTTTTTTTCAAAATCATAATAAAATGAAGCCAATATTTTACAGACTAAGGGATATATTTCAATATCTTCCATTGTAAGCTGGTAATCACTATCATTGATTTTAGAATGAATAAATAAGTCTTCAAGAATTGATTGTAAGGATTCTAAACGAAAATCAATTGTTTGCAAATATTTTTGTTTTTCTAGTTCATTATTTGTTTGTTCAAGCAAGCGAAGATAACCACGCATACTAGTTAATGGAGTACGAATATCATGGGAAATACCCGACATCATGGTTTGCATTTCTTTTTCTTTATGCAAAGATGTTTCTTTAGTTTGATCAATTGTTGCATATAAAGCATTGATCTTATTTTGTAGTTGTTTAACTGCTGGTAAACTGCTTTGAATGGCAACTTCAAAATGACTACCCGTTTGATTTTTGTAATCTATTTGTTGATTTATTTTTTTAATATCTTGTAAAAAAAGAAAAAGAAGGGTTATTGATATGATTAAAGCAATCATTAACATACTGACAATAATCATCATTTAATAACACCTCCTATATTTTATAAATCCCGTTTACTAATGATTATTACACTTAATATATTATACACTAATATATAGACAATGCACACAATCATCATTTTAACTAAAACATCTCCAGTTAGTAAATCAAAAGTCATTAAAAAATGAGTAAGGGTATATTTAGATAAAAAAGATACATTCAATAAATCAAACACAGTATTAATAACAGGCAATAACATTCCTGAAGCAATTAAGAAATTTACAATAATCGCAGCAACTTTACTTTTAAATAAAGTAGCGACAAAAGTAATTAGGCTGAATGTTGCTAATGCGTGTAAAAACATCGTCAAGATTGATTTAAATATTGTTGTAATTGTTTCAATTTCAAAACCATCAACAATCATCATTCCAACAACAAAACTAAGTCCATAACAACTTACTAACATCAATAAAATCAAGACAATTGCTACTACGATCTTGGCAACAATAATCGAAATTCGCCCATTATTTAAAGTAGCAATATTTTTAATATAACCACTGCTATATTCATTACAAATAAAAATTGATAAATAAA
>NZ_JAGHEW010000162.1 GCF_017889095.1 Thomasclavelia sp.
CGGTACGGCAATAAGCCTGGAAGAAAAACCGCTACAACCAAAAAGTAATTATGCGGTAACCGGGCTTTATTTCTATGATAACAACGTTGTCGAAATGGCGAAAAATCTTAAGCCTTCTTCCCGTGGTGAACTGGAAATTACCGATATTAACCGTATCTATATGGAACAGGGGCGTTTATCTGTTGCCATGATGGGTCGTGGTTATGCATGGCTGGACACAGGGACACATCAAAGCCTAATTGAGGCAAGCAACTTCATTGCAACAATTGAAGAACGTCAGGGGTTGAAAGTATCCTGCCCGGAAGAAATTGCTTACCGTAAAGGATTTATTGATTCTGAGCAGGTGAAAGTATTAGCTGCACCGCTGAAAAAAAATGCTTATGGTCAGTATCTGCTGAAAATGATTAAAGGTTATTAATAAAATGAACGTAATTAAAACAGAAATTCCTGATGTGTTAATTTTCGAGCCGAAAGTTTTTGGTGATGAGCGTGGTTTCTTTATGGAAAGCTTTAATCAGAAAGTTTTCGAAGAAGCTGTAGGACGTAAGGTTGAATTTGTTCAGGATAACCATTCGAAGTCTAGAAAAGGTGTTTTACGCGGGCTGCATTATCAGTTAGAACCTTATGCGCAAGGGAAATTGGTACGTTGCGTTGTTGGTGAGGTTTTTGATGTAGCTGTTGATATTCGTAAATCGTCGCCTACCTTTGGTAAATGGGTTGGGGTGAATTTATCTGCTGAGAATAAGCGGCAATTGTGGATCCCTGAGGGATTTGCACATGGTTTTTTAGTGCTGAGTGAGACTGCGGAATTTTTATATAAAACGACGAATTATTATCATCCTGAGAGTGATAGAGGGATTATTTGGAATGATCAGAAGATAGGAATAAAATGGCCAAATGTTGGAAATTTGCCATTGTTATCAGAAAAAGACCAAGCTCATCATGGAATTGAATATCACGCTAACGAAAATCACTAATGAAATCATGTCAGGTTTTTTTATTATGTTGTGGAAACCATTCGTAGACGATTGGAATCGAAAATGTTATTCCTTTTACTTAATATAGTACTCTTTATTTCATCATTGACAAATGACAAAATAATATTTCGTTCATCATTCATTTTTACAGCTGTAGTCTGTAGTATATCATTTGGAAGAGGTTATGATTGGATAAATTATTATGATGTGTATACAAATATAGATGATTATTTATATAACTTTCCATTTGAACCAGGCTATTTTTATGTTTTACGTTTTTTTAATTGGTTGAATGTTAATTACCCGATCCAAAATGGTATAACAACTTTATTTTTGTTTTTTTGCATTTATAGTTTTGCAAAAAAAACAAATTATCCATCATTAACTTTTTTTACAATATTTTGTTTTATGGGGCATTATGTGCTTTCGGAACAAATAAGGCAGGCTTTAGCCATATGTATAATTTTATTATTTTTTGATGTTTTTCGACATAGAAAAATTATAAAAGGTATATTGGTTATTTTTTTAGCCACGTCTTTCCATGTTTCGGCCATGTTCTGTTTTATTTATTTTTTCATGCTCAATGATAGGACTCGACAACCAAATACCAAATTTTTCATTGTTTGTTTTATTTTCATCTTAATGGCATACTCTATATGGTTAAACCCCAATATAATATCTTTCCTACCCCTTATTTATAAAAAATTTGTCGGTTATACGGAAGCTTATACGGAAGGATTCATATCCATATCGCGAATTGTTTCATCGAAAGTTGTATTAATATATTTATCAATGCTTATTTTGTTGTTCCATATTTACAAAAAAAGCAAAGATAGATACGTTTTCTTTAGTACAAAAGCAATCATTTTGATGATTATTACTAAACTTACAGTTTTCCTGGGGCGTTTTCAATACTATGCAATTCCTTTATTAATACTAGGGATTGACAATTATTTTTACGATAAAAAAAGGAAAGGCAAAATCTTAATATATCAGCTGTATTATTCAATTTGTTTATTTGTAATATCTTTAGTACCTCTTTGGAGTCCTTCTACATTTGATTCAATAAATGATCCGATCTTAATAAATGCAAATTCAAAATACATTGAAAAAAAAATAAGTGAAAGATGCCTGACTTTAAATCATTATGATCCGGAGAATGAAGCAATTATAAGGTGTAAGTAATCACAAGAGATTAACCAACTAAATATAGAAGTTGAAGTGTAAATGAATATATCAAATATAAATGTTTCAGCAATTATTCCGACTATTGGTAGAGAGTCTTTATTCAGATCACTTGATTCAGTATATAAACAGCAATTCAAACCAACTGAAATTATTATATCTTATGATGGAGATAATTTTGAAGAGTTTAAAAATAAAATAGAAATATATTTGGAAAAAATTAATGAAAATATTCCATTATATCTTATAAATGTTGGGCCATTTTCTGGAGGTAATACAGCAAGACAGGCAGGAATAAATAAATCAGTATCAGAATATATAGCATTGCTAGATGATGATGATATTTGGCATACAGATCACTTATTAAATTATGTTAATATTTTGTGTAAATCCCAAAATGGGAAGTTGAAATTACTTTCATGTAAAGCCAATATTATTGATATAACTCTTCATAACAATTCAATTATTGTACCGCCTAGGTTAATTCATTCCAATGAATCAATACCAGATTATTTATTTAAAGTAAATAATATCAAAGCAGATTTAGGTTTTATTCAATCGTCATTGATTCTATTTTCAAAAGATTTAGCCTTATCAGTTCCATTCGATATTAATTTAAAATATCATCAAGATATAGATTGGCTACTGCGAGTATCTCAAAGTGGTATTGATTTTGAGTTTATTCAATCTGACTTAATTACCGTCACTTATTATTCTACCCCTCTGAGCGTGTCGAAAAAAATAAGTGCTGTACAATCACTTCGGTGGTCATTGAATAACTTCAAAGACAAACGTTGTTTAGGGGATTTTATATTGACACAGTCATATAATTATGCGCGTAAAAATGGAAGAGTTGTCGATGAGCTTTATATACTCTATGCATCTTTTGTATATGGTAAGCCGGGTATATATGCTTTAGCTCGTTTCATGTTAAAGTTGTTTAGAATTGATAATATATTGAAGATACTCAAAAAAAACAAAAAGTGATTTTAAAATGAAAAGAAAATGGGTTACTTTATTTGAGCGTTATGAAAATTTTCATTTTTACAAAGATGTAGGCCAGTTACCATATAATGCTCATGAATTATTAAATTATGACGTAGAATTATGGTGTAAGTTTAGAGAAGATTATATTTATGATGATAAAAAATTAAAAATAGTTCCTATTTATTCTAGTGGTTGTAACACTAAAGTTTCAATAAATATAATTAAAAAGTTGATAAAGGAGGCCAAAGATATCGATGTATTGAATCTATTTCATTTTAGATCATATAGTTTAATGTATGCAGCAATCTACAAAATATTTAATAGAAAGGGGAAGGTAGTAATTAAATGCGATGGTTCGGATCAAGAGTTCCCATATAATAATAGAAGTCTAAATGGCAAATTAATATTTAAAATATTAAAAAAGGGTAAGTTTGTTGATTTAGTTTTAGCCGAACATCTTTCTCTTTATAGCTACTTCTTGCAAAAAAAAATAATGACGTTACATTGCCCCAATGGAGTATCGCCTGAATATTATGGGCAAGGTCTAATGACAAAAACGAGAAATTCAAATATAATTTTCGTAGGTAAATGTGGCGATGTTAGAAAAAATGCAGAACTTGCAATCAAGGCTGTTTCTAAATTAAAATCCGAATGTCGTATATTTTTTCTTGGTGGCGAAACTTCAGACTTCAGAACGTGGTTTAACGACTGGATCAAGACATTTCCTGAAAATGTGAAAAAAAGATTTGTTTTTTTGGGATATATAAATGATCCTATGAAAGTAATTTCCTATTATGATTCTGCTTTAATTTTTTTAATGACGTCAAAACATGAAGGTTACCCTTTAGCTCTAGCACAAGCAATGTGGCGTTGCTGCTTTCCTGTAATTTCGGAAAATAGTGGAGGAAATGATATACAAGCAGCAGGATGCGCTGAAATATATCATGACCTTGATGAACTCGTTAATATTTTAGAAAAAAAAATATCAAATTCCGGAGAGACTTTAGATTTAGCGATTAAAGCAAGAGATTATGCATTGTTAAATAATGATTGGAGAAAGAAATTACAAAAAATACATGAGTGTTTATACGATGAATAAACAAATTTTAAAAACAGCTTCTTTATATACTGGGTTTTCGATAATTAATCAATTTATAGGGTTGTTAGTCCAGTTAATTTTGATGAGAGGCTCAACAATAATTGACTATGGGGAATATGCAATTAATTTCGAAGCCTTAGCCTTGATACAATTGGTATTGGCTAATGCATACAGAAACTATTATTTGCAGAAAATCAGGGAAGACAATTCTCACGAAAATATAAATAAGCTCATTTATTATCAAGCCATTAATGGTAGTCTTTTAATATTTTTATTTAGTAGTATTGTATGTTATGTTTATAAGTTAAAACTTGATGTTTCAATATTTTTAATTTCGGTTAGTGTAATATCTTCTCTGATTCTACCTCTACAAGCAAAGTGGTTAGCAAACAATGAACGTTCAAAATTAATAATTAAAGATATTTCAATTTCGCTTTTATCACTTGTGGTCGTATACATTACCATGAGGATAATGCATTATTCAGTTAGTGTGGTAACTATATTTCAATATGTTGGGATAGGTTGGGTTTCTCTTCTTCTCTTTATTATTACAGCCAAAGGCGCTTTAAAAAAAATTCATTACTCTGAAATAAGAGCTATAAGCAGAACCTTTGACAAAAAGTTATATGTTTTTATTATGATATTCATTGTCAATGCATTGCATAATAAGTTCGGAGGAATCTTTTTAAGAAATTTTTCTACAGAAATTGAAACTTCCTTATATTTAACAGCATTTAAATTTATTAACCCACTTTTTTTTATACAGACTTCGCTAGTTTCAGCATTTATGCCTTCGTTTGTAAGGGATAAAGAGTTTAATTTTTCAGGTAAAGTCTTCCTTACATTTGCTGTTCCCGGACTTCTTATAGCCCTCAGTCTTTATTTTTTATTCCCTGATGCAATTGGTTTTCTTGGGCTAAAAAAATACTTAGGATCTTACCAAATTATAAAAATAGCTTGTTTGTTTGTGTTTATTGTTTTTATCTACGGCTCAATGTCAAACTATATATCAGTAACGGGCGGCCAAAGATTTATACTAGTAACAAATGTTATGGCATTAATAACATTATGTCTTTTATCATTTGTTTTTAAAGATATTGGCAACACCAGCTTAAACTTAATTAGAGTATTTGTTTTAGTTGAGTGTTTAGTATGTGTATTATACTATTTTTATTTGCTAAAAAAAATGAAGATCTCTTTCTTTTTCTTTCTCTCACCTTTAATTTGTATCTTATTAGTTTTTTTGAGCTTATTTTAGATAGAAATAAAATACATCGTAACTTAAGGGTACTATATGTTATTGACAATAATTGTTGTCATCTATGGCAAAAATTTTTGCGATTCAACCTCATTAAAAAGTTTAAGATCCTGTCAATTAAATAATATTAAATTAGTTGTTTATAATAATGGGCCTATTTTCTTGGATTCAAATGATTGTTATGATTTGTTTTCTGATATAACTAAGCGTTACAATTTTAGCTTAGAGGTTATTCAGGAAATATCTAATAGGCCATTGAGTAAAGTTTACAACCATATAATCGAAAAAAACATGGACTCAGAATATTTTATGATATTAGATGATGATACAGAGGTACCTATAAATTATTTCCCTTTAAGGGCATTTCAATTGTCTTATGATATCGGTATTCCTATGATATCTGTAAGTAATAATCATAAAGTTATTTATCCAGAGGTGAATGGAGAAATTATTACTAAAGAAGGTTTTTGTGAAAAAGTAAAAAATATTAAGGCAATTTCGTCAGGTTTAGTGATTCACAATAATGTAATTACCAAAATTAAAAATAGCTATCCTGATATCTTTGATACTCGATTCGCTTTTTATGGAGTTGATTTTACATTTTTAAGACGCATAGTGGAATTAAATAAATTATATCACTTCAGGATTTATATTGAAAATGCTCTAACCCATTCTCTATCTAGACTGGAGGGGGATATAAGTCAATGGCGGTATAAAGAAAGAGTGATTGATGTTGTTTTGACGTCTTTACTCTATGAGAAAAGTAAAGTAAAGGCATGGCGGTGCATAATGAAACTATTATTAGTTAATATAATTAAATTACGTTACGGAGTAATTTCTGTAATTTTTAGTTCTATTGTGAAAAAAAAACACCCAAGATGTTAGAAGTTATTAAATGGATAATATAATGGATAAAATAACTGCGATCATTGTTACATTTAATCCGGATTTGACTATTTTCGGAGAAATACTTGAAAGAATAGCCTCTCAAGTAGATTCTGTATTATTAGTTGATAATGCATCTGATAATGCAGCATTATTAAGTAAAACTATAATGCTACGCGAAAATGTATCCCCTGTGTTTTTGGATGATAATATTGGCCTCGCGGCTGCTCAAAATTTAGCTATTTCAAAAATAATCGATAAAACTAATTTTATAATATTGTTTGATCAAGATAGTTTAATCCAAGATAATCTCATCAAGTCATTACTTGATGATGCAAAAAAAATACACGAAAAGAAAGACGTATTGCTGGGAGCAATTGGCCCATCTTTTTACGACCCCAACACTATGTCTATTTACCCTGCTACTATTTATTACGGCCCATTTATTAAACAAGTTAAGGTTTTTTCTGAGCCAGTTGAAGCTACATATTTAATCGCGTCAGGCTGTCTAATTAGCACTGATGTATTACGTGAAGTCGGATTAATGAAAGATGAACTTTTTATTGATTACATCGATGTTGAATGGAGTTTAAGAGCAAAGAGTAAAGGTTATAATTTATATATATCACCAAACGCAAAAATGGCCCATACAATTGGAGACGCGAGGCGTAAATTTTTGGGGCGGACAATATCTATTCACTCCCCTTTTAGACGTTACTTCTTGGTTAGAAATAGTTTTTACATGATAAGGTTAAATTATATTCCTTTAGGGTACAAGACTAGAGAGTGTATTTTTAATATTGCTAGGATATTAACATCTATCATATACTCCGATCAAAAAATGAAAACAATAAAATCGGCTTTTTATGGAGTCATTGATGGAATTGCAGGTCGATTTGGCCCTCTAAAACGTAAAATATAAAGAGAAATTTCATGAAAATTTTATATATAATCACAAAAGCTGATGAAATCGGTGGGGCACAAATTCATGTGAGAGACCTTGCTCGTCGTTTACACAATGATGGTAATAAAGTTACAGTAATCGTAGGAGAGGATGGTGCTTTAGTTAGACAACTTAAAGAGCTTCACATTTCGGTGCGGATAGTAGAAAATTTAGTTAGGCAAATTTCGCCACTAAATGATATAAAAGCCATTTTTAACATCAGAAGAATAATTAAAGATTATTCACCGGATATTATTGGTCTTCACTCCTCTAAGGCTGGAATTGTTGGTCGACTAGCAGCTTGTCGATTAAATATTCCAGTAGTATTTACCGCTCACGGCTGGGCATTTGCAGAGGGTATTAGTGACAAAAAAAGGAAGTTGTTTATTTTCATTGAGAAAATACTTTCTCCTTTTTTGGATAAGATAATTACTGTTTCCGAGCAAGATAAAAAGTTGGCGCTAGATTTAGGTGTTGCATCCTCTGAAAAACAAGTCGTTATTCATAACGGAATGCCTGATATTACTATTAAGCGCAACGATTTTTCTAATTCAACTAAAGTTCGATTAATCAGTGTAGCTCGTTTTTCAGAGCAAAAAGATCATGAAACTTTATTTCACGCACTCAAGTTAATTTCTACAGATAACTGGACACTAACTCTGGTTGGGAAAGGTCCTAAGTTAGAAAACATTAAAAAACTTGCATCTGATTTGAAAATTGCAAATAATATTCTCTTTCTTGGGGAAAGAGATGATGTTGATAATTTATTAAGTGAAAGTGATGTTTTCTGTTTAATAACAAACTGGGAGGGATTGCCATTAAGTATTATCGAGGCTATGCGTGCGTCCTTGCCAGTGGTAGCTACAGATGTTGGAGGTGTCTCTGAGTTAGTAGACCATAAAAAAACCGGCTTGCTTCATTCTCCTAAAAACATACAAGAACTTGCTAATATCTTGGATACTATTATCAATGATAGTGACTTAAGATATAAATTGGGAAATGCTGGGAGAGTTAAATACCAAAATAATTTCACATTTGAACATATGTATTATGCAACAATAGATGAATATAATAAATTAATACATACTAAATAGTTAATTACATTTTGCTTGTGTTTGCTCTTTTCTAACAGTTTTAATTTCTTTAATTTTAAGAGATAAATATATTAGACAAGTTATTCCAATATGAGTAAATTGGCATAACTTGTGACTTTAGACCGCAACCCGCAGTAACCCCTGACAGGAGTAAACAATGTCAAAGCAACAGATCGGCGTCGTCGGTATGGCAGTGATGGGGCGCAACCTTGCGCTCAACATCGAAAGCCGTGGTTATACCGTCTCTATTTTCAACCGTTCCCGTGAAAAGACGGAAGAAGTGATTGCCGAAAATCCAGGCAAGAAACTGGTTCCTTACTATACGGTGAAAGAGTTTGTTGAATCTCTGGAAACGCCTCGTCGCATCCTGTTAATGGTGAAAGCAGGTGCAGGCA
>NZ_JAGHEW010000163.1 GCF_017889095.1 Thomasclavelia sp.
CAGGTACTTTCCCCTTGATATTCCGGTTTATCATCAGCAATAAAATTAGTATAAACAAAAAATCCACCGCCTAAAACAACCAAAACAGCGACAATGATGATTGCTAAAATTTTAGGATCAACTTTTTTTGTTTGTACTTTATTACGATTACTGCGTGACATTTCTACTTCAATTTTGCTTCCACAGTTTTCACAAAACAAATCCCCTTCACGTACTTCATGACCACAATTTTTACACTTCATAATATCTCCTCATTCGTTTAATTACTTATTTAATTTATATGTTTATATCGGTAAAATTATAGCATAAATAGCAATATTTGTATAGTTTACCAGAATTCAAAAACATTCTTATTACTTCATTAATATGATGATAAAAATAAAAGCAATTGACAATTTTTTTAATTTTTTAGATAATAAAAATTAGGAGGGATTAATATGTATTGTGCTAACTGTGGTAAGCAAATAGCTGATGATGTGCGATTTTGTCCAGAATGTGGTGCTCAAATAAACAATCAGCAAATGAATACACAGTCAAACTCTAATAATTCCAATAATTATAATGGTGCTTTTAGATGGAAAACTGGAGCAATCATTGGGTTTATTATTTTAATTCTTGGTAGACTATTTTCAATTTTACTATGTACTTCATTATTGATATTATATTATGATTTATATCTGCAATTGAATAATTTCAATCTTACGATTATCTTAGCTGCTGAAGTAATTGCATTGATTTTATTAATTATTTTAATCATTAAAAAAACGCGTGTTTATATCTATATTTTCTATGCAACGAAAATACTAGAAGTTGCTTATACTTTTATGCAACTTGGAGCTTACTTTGATTTATCGCATACTTTAAAATTATTCATTTATGTGGCTATCGATGTTGGATTCACTTATTTAGTGATAAGTAATTACTGGCATCAATTATCATAAAAATTAAAAGAAACGTGATTTGTTTCTTTTTTTATTGAAATTTATTTCACTCTCACTATATTTATTACCAGAATCCCAAAACATCCTTATTATCATCATTAATTTAACGATAAAAAATCAATTGACAATTTTTTTAATTTTTTAGATAATATAACAAAGGAGGGATTAATATGTTTTGTACTAACTGTGGTAAACAAATACCTGATGACGTGCGGTTTTGTCCAGAATGTGGTGCTCAAATAAATAATCAGCAAGCTGATCCATTTGGTGATCAAAATATCGGATTTAATAACCAAACAAATCAAACTAGTAATTATAATTCTTATCAGCAAATGAATAACCAGTCAAACTTTAATAATTTTAATAACTATAATGGTGCTTTTAGATGGGGAGCTGGAGCAATCATTTGGTTTGTTATTTTAATTCTTGGCTGCATTTTTTCAATTTACCAATTTACTGAGTTGATGGATTATAATCCATATCTACAATTATATGGTTTTAATATTACGATTGTCTTAGCTGCTGAAGCAATCGCATTAATTTCATTAATTATTTTAATTATTAAAAGAATGCGTGTTTGTGTCTATGTTTTCTATGCAATGAAAGTATTAGAAGTTGCTTATACTTATATGCAACTAGGAGCTTACTTTGATTCATCATATACTTTAGGATTATTTATTGGTATGATTGTCAATGTTGGAGTTACTTATTTAGTGTTAAGAAATTACTGGCATCAATTATCATAAAAACTAAAAGAAGCGAAATTCGCTTCTTTTTTAGTTAAAATTTATTTCACTAACACACGTATCACTATATTTATTACCAGGATAAACCTCATCAATTCTTAAAACAATCTGATTAGTAACATGTTCACTTGCAAACTTAATAGTTTGATTTTGATCATAAAGATCTTCAACACTAATTTGTTCTTCACTATCACCAAATAGCACTGTCAAGGTTTTAACTCGAGCATTTTTGTAATATAGATCTTCGCTTTTACAATATCCATTAACAATATTAATTGATTTTACCGTGCATTTATTTTCAAAATTAAATGTAACAGTTTCTCCAATACCTACATCACTTGCGCCTTCACTCCAAGTTGTTGCCTTATTTTGATCAATCAAATTATTCACTGAATAATCATAATTTCCTTGTACCAATGTTGAAGTCGCTAAAAGTGATGAAACTATGATTCGATTATCCGTAACGACTACTTTGCAAGTTGTTTTTTTATCCCCACTTTTTATCGTAATTGTTGTTTGACCCCCACTAATTCCTTTTACTCGACCTGAACTAGATACTGTCGCTATTTTAGTGTCAGCACTGCGATAAGTCACATCTTTTTCATCACATTCAATAAACTGATTTTCACCAACTTCAATTTCCATTTTTTCAGGTGATATTTTTAGTTTAGATTCTTTTTTATCACTATCTTTTTCAACTGTTTTTTCATTGTCAGTTTTTGGTTTATCGTTGATAAAATTTGAATAAACAAAGAAACCGCCACCTAAAACAACAATAATTGCCACAGCTACAATAGCAATAATTTTAGGATTTAATTTGCCTTTTTTAGTTTTAGAACGTGTTTCAACTTTTTCTTCTTTTTCTACTTTACTTCCACAATTTTCGCAAAATAAATCCCCTTCATTAATTTCATGTCCACATTTTTTACACTTCATATTACCTCTCCTTTGCCTTTCAATCATACCACGAAAATATATTTGAATATACTTTTTTTACATCTTTTCTAATTAATCTACTTTTATTTTTTAAAATACATGTAAAAACGATTTTGATTAATCACTATTGATTATTTAATTTAAAATAGATATTCTTTAAATTTTTTTACGATAAATTTATGATAAAAGGTACTTTGCAGTACCTTTTATATAACCCATTTTTAAAAATCTTTTACTCAAAAAACTGCTTTATATAATTATCAAATCGATATTTTGGAATAGTTAGCACTTTTTGAAAAAGAAAATGTTGGTATCTTTCTAATCCAAATTGCGCTCTTCCAAAATGCCCAGCTAAATCATCCATAATCGAAACAATATTTGCAAAACTAGGACTATTTTTAGAAGGAATTTCATTATAATCTAAATAATTATCTAAATCGAACTGTCTACTAATAGTCCTTTTATCAACTGTTTTTTCATTAAAAACCAAAATATAATTTATTTTCTTTCTACTATATTCAATTGTTTGATCAATCAAATCTAACAGCATTAATAAACTATCATATAATTTAACTTTTACTTCAGCATTGATTCGATTATCAATAATCCCATTTTTAAATTCTATAAAAAACCATTCATCATTAAATTTAAATAAAACATCATTAGATAGCTGTGTATCTGTTGGTCTAGGATTTAATTTAGATAAGTACATCCCTTTGATTCTATCAAAATCAATAACTTCATTTTCTAATAAGGACATGTATTTTGCTGCATCCTTATTATGTTTATCTTTAGAGGCCTCTTTTAAAGATATCCGACAATTTTCAAAATTATCAATCTTCATATTTCATATCATTTAAAAGCCTTAATGGCTCGGCTAATTTTTGATATATTTTCTCGGTATTTTTGGTAACATCTTCAAAATAGGCTCGATAATTATTGTTAAGATCCGCTAAATAATACTTACAATTATTGGCAATTTCATTTTTTGCTGAAAAAACTTCAATTGCGTTGATAAAATATGGGCTATGAGAATTTATCAAAACATGCAAGTTAAGTGTTTTTTGCAGTAATACTAGTAACTTGGCATATTTAAGTTGCCACTCAGGATGTAAATGAACTTCGGGCTCATCTAAAATTAACGTACTATTTTTTCCAATTTTAAATTCTTTGATCAATTTCAATAATATCGCAAAACTTTTAACCCCGGCTGATAAATTACTTATTTCCATTGCAGTTTCCAAATTCTTTTCTTTAAACATAATATTTCCATTTTCCAAAATAAAATCACCGTTGATTGAATCAATAATATCTTGTTCAATCTTAGCTAAAATATCATCACTAAGTATTTGATTATACACATTTGCTTCATTAATATCTGATGGTCTATTTAAAATAATTTGCATCCGATCAAAATGGGTTAAAATAGCCCCATCATTTTCATGTATTGATCCAATATAACTTTGAAAATTATATTTTGATAACCGATCAATTATAAATGGATTATCATAATAAATTACTTCACTATTTAAGTTTTGATATTCTTTTACCTGTAATTTTCTTTGATTATCTTCTATATCAAATGAAATATTCCTACTTCTTATTTCTAACTTTACATGTACATCATCATTGTTTCCTTTAGGTAAAAATTCATCATTAAATTCTATTTGTAACGAAGATTGCATTAATTTATTAATTTCACGCTGTTTATTGATTGAAACAATTGAAAAAATTTGTTCTGCCAATTGTTCAATATAACCATCATCTGCGTTATAATTTATACCATTAACTTTTAATACTTCTTTTAAAATTGACAAATATTGTTTCAATGTTATTTGATCATTATAACTGTTAATCAATTCAAAAACGATATGATTAATTCGCTTTAAATAAGATTTATAACTACTTACTGAATCAATTGGTGTTTTTAAATTAATTAATATATGCTGCCATCTTTCCAATCTTTCTTTTATTGCAAAGAATTTTTGTTTATATAGTCTATCTTCATAATTATAAAAAGTTTCAAATAAACTATATAATATTTTTCCAACTGTACTTTTACCAGTATTATTTTTGCCGGCAATTACAGTTATTCCGTTAATTTCAATATCTGCTTGTTCAATTTTAGCTAAGTTTTCAATATGCAGTTTCATTTTCCTTCTCCTTTCTATTTTTCTCACCTTTTAAAAAAAGATTATCTTAAAACTGATGAAAAAAATGTCTTTTAAACTTTTAAAAAATCACCTTAAATTGTATTATTCCTATTTTCTTTAAAACTAAATAGACTTCCCATTGCTCCTCAATCATACCACGAAAATATATTTGAATATACATTTTTTTACATCTTTTCTTTCTACCATGCTATAATATCAAAGAAAGTACATGTAAAGGAGGGTTAGCTTTGTTAATTACTGTCAGTAATTTATCAAAAATAAACGGTGTTAAGACTATTGTTGAAGATGTTTCTTTTACAATTGAAGAAAATGATAAAATTGCTTTAATTGGCATCAACGGTACTGGTAAAAGTACTTTGCTTAAAATTTTAGCTGGTAAAGAAAATTATCAGGGAACGATCTTACGAAAAAAAGATCTTCGTATTTCCTATCTTCCCCAAATACCTGATTTTGATCCTAATAATTCGGTCATGGAACAAGTCTATCAAGAGATTGACCGTAAACAGGTTAATGAATATGAAATCAAAGCTATATTGAACCGCTTTAATATAACTAATCACCACCAATTAATTAAAGAACTTTCTGGTGGACAACAAAAACGTGTTGCTTTAGCAATTACTTTGTTAAATCCTGGTGATTTGTTGATCCTTGATGAACCAACCAACCATCTAGATAATGAAATGATTGAATATTTAGAAAAATTTCTAATTAAATTTAATAAAGCAATTTTTATGGTCAGTCATGATCGCTATTTTTTAGAGCGAGTTATTAATAAGATCATGGAATTAGACCGTCGAAAAATTTACGAATATCAGGCCAATTACTCTAAGTTTTTAGAACTTAAAGAGATTCGGGAACAAACGGCTCTAGCTAGTGAACATAAGCGAAAACAATTTCTAAAAAAGGAATTAGAATGGGTCAAAGCTGGCGTTCAGGCTAGAACAACTAAAAGTAAAGATCGATTGCAACGCTATGAACAATTAAGTAAAATTGAAGATGTTGAAACTATTTCCCAGATTGAAATGATCGACACAGCATCTAGACTAGGTCGTAAAGTAATTGAACTAGATGATATTTCTATGCATTATAATGATAATGTTTTATTTGAACACTTTTCTTATTTATTCCAGGTTAAATCTAGAATTGGTATTTTAGGTAATAATGGTTGTGGGAAAAGTACTTTATTAAAAATCATTGCTAAAGAGTTAATTCCTACTAGTGGTAATGTTATTCATGGTCAAACAGTTAAAATTGGCTTTTTTAAACAAAATAGTGAAGAATTAGATGATGATTTAACCGTGATCCAGTCAATCCAAAAAATAAGTAATCATTTACAAACAAAAGATGGTACTTTTAGTGCTAAACAGATGTGCGAACGTTTTTTATTTGATTCTAATTTACAGCACACTTTAATTAAACGCCTTTCTGGTGGTGAAAAAAGACGGCTGTATTTATTACAAATTCTAATGGCAGGACCCAATGTTTTATTATTAGATGAACCAACTAATGATCTTGATATTACAACTTTATCGATCCTTGAAGATTATCTAGATGATTATAGTGGTGTGGTCATTACTGTTTGTCACGATCGTTATTTTTTAGATCGCATTTGTGATGGTTTACTAGTATTTAAAGACAAACAAATTACATACTATAATGGTGGTTATAGTACTTATCTTGATCTAAGTGAAAAGAAAGTGAAAGAAAAAGGTGACGGGGCTAAACGTTACCAGGAACAAAAGAAATTACAAAAGAAAAATCAAGTTCGCCTGTCACAACAGGAAAAACAAGAATTAGCGACGATTGAAGATGTGATCATTGATCTAGAAAACCAGATTGAACAGTTAAACCAGGAAATGAGTTTGCATCAGGATAATTATGAACAATTAAGAATTATTTCTAAAAAACACGAAGAGCTTTTAAATGAATTAGAAAATAAAAATAATCGCTGGTTAGAATTATTAGAAAAACAAGAATTAAGCCAAAATAATTCCTGATTTTACTCAGGAATTATTTTTTTAATCTCTAACACTTCTAATTTAACTTCATAATCTTTTAAATATAAACCTCGGTCCTCTAACTCAGCTTCACCAGTTTGATTGTCATAAGGATCTTGGCGTAAATATTTTTTTGGTGGATTAAATTCAAACTGGTATTCGCTACATGCCGGCATTCTAAATGGATCCAAGTGACCAAAATAATATTGCCAGCGATTTA
>NZ_JAGHEW010000164.1 GCF_017889095.1 Thomasclavelia sp.
TCTTTGATGCAATATAGTTACTACCTGGATTAGTAGTATAATTTAAGATCATCTTTTGGGGATTTTCATCTAATAAAGTTGTTGCATTTTTCGAAAAATCTTCAGGTATGGTAATTACCATATAATACTTGCCATCTTTTAAACCTCGGCTGGCAGTTTGTTTATCAACAAATTGAAAATTCATCGCTTGATTTTCTTTTAGATTATTAACTAGTTCTTTACCAACATTTAAAGTTTGTTGCTGATAAGTTATAGCTTCATCTAAATTCACAACGGCTACCGGTATCTCTTCAGTATTACCATAAGGATCCCACATGGAACCTAAAAAGACACAGGCATAAATACTAGGTATGGCGATAATAGCTGCCAAAACTACTTTAAGCCAAGTATTATGGAAGATATTTTGCCATTCTTGTTTAAGCATATTATTCCTTCTTTCTTGTTTTTTATAGATATTTATTATCCATAGATATTAAATATCTATGATTATTATAGTAATAAAATCCCACTTGTCAACTCTTTAACGATACAAAAGCAGCTTTTTTTGGTAAAATAGATACGTAGGTGATAAAAATGAAAGTAAAAAAGAGTTTTGAACAAGCAATTTGCATCCTGCTTTTAATTGGTACTAGTGATAATCCTATTAAAAGCCATGAATTAAGCAAAAAACTAGCGGTATCTGATTCATATTTAAAAAAAATCACCCGACAACTAGTCGTTTCGGGATTAATTAGTTCTAAAGCTAGTAAATTAGGTGGTTTTGTCTTAGCTAAAAGTATTGATAAGATTTCTTTATTAGATATTTTTGAAGCTATTGAGGGTAAAGAACCATTTGTGGAAACAACTCATTTAGTTGATAAAGTTTTTGATCCTAAATTAAAAGTTAAAGAAACCGAAGATTTTATTGTTGATTATTTAAATACTGCTCAAAAACATTACAAAGAAAAACTTAGTGAAATTACTTTAGCTAACATCATTGCTTCGGCCCACCAGCAAACTTAATAAAAATTTGCTTAAATTTGTTTTGATAAAAGAGTATAATAAATGACAATATTTATATTTAGAGAGGATTGAAACTTATGAATGATTATATACTTAATATTTTAAAAGACATTATGGCACTTGATAGTCCTTCGGGCTATTGTAAAGAGGTAATTGCTTACTGTAAGCAAGAAGCTAAAAAGCTCGGATTTCAAACAACAACAACTAATAAAGGAAATTTAATTATTAATGTTTGCGGCCAGGATGATTATCATATTGGTTTTTGTGGTCATGTTGATACTTTAGGATTAATGGTTAGAAGTATTAAAGATGATGGGACTTTAGCGTTTACTAATATTGGTGGTCCTATTATTCCTACTTTAGATGGTGAATATTGTCGAATCATCACTCGTGATAAACAAATTTATACGGGAACAATTCTTTCAAATTCCCCAGCCGCCCATGTTTTTGATGACGCTAAAAGCGCTAAACGAACTTGTGAAACGATGCATATTCGTATTGATGAGATCGTAAAATCTAAAGAAGATGTTTTAAAATTAGGAATTAATAATGGTGATTATATTGCTATTGATCCTAAAACAACGATTACTCCATCGGGATTTATCAAATCACGGTTTCTTGATGATAAAATGAGTGTTGCCATTTTATTTGGGGTCCTAAAATACCTAGCTACTAACCAAATTATCCCTAAACATTCACTATCTTTTATTATTTCTACTTATGAAGAAGTTGGTCATGGTAATAGTTATGTACCCGAAATGATCGATGAATTAATTGCTGTCGATATGGGCTGTATCGGTTTAGATCTTGCTTGCAGTGAATATGATGTTAGTATTTGTGCTAAAGATTCTAGCGGTCCTTATGATTATGATCTTACAACGCGTTTTATCGAATTAGCTAAAGTACATAAGCTAAATTATGCCGTTGATGTTTATCCATTTTATAGCAGTGATGTGTCGGCGGCTTTACGAGGTGGTCAAAATATTAAAGGGGCTTTAATTGGTCCTGGTGTTGGGGCCTCACATGGAATGGAAAGAACCCATATTCAGGCAGTTGAAAATACTTATCGCTTAATTTTAGCGTATTTACTAGATGAATAAAGAGATTTCAGCCGAAATCTCTTTATTTTAAATTAGTGTTAAAAAAGTCTTCAATTTTATCAAAAGGAATTTTTGTAACGTCATCATATAAATCAATATGAATCGCATCATCGACTAAATATAATTCCTTTGGTTGTTGAGCTTGGTTATAAACAAGCTTACTAAATTCAAGTGAATGAGCCTCTTTTCCGGCAATTAATAGAATTGGACGGGGACTGATTTCATCTAAATGACCTAACAGATCATAATTGATCATCGCTAATTTTGAAGTCGTAGTAAAGTTACCTAGGGCATTAGGATGATGACCTCTTTCCATACCATAGTAGCGATAATATTCTTCATTCATTCCCTCAATTCCTTCAGGAACAGTTTTCGTTGGTTTAGCTGGAAAAGCTGGTATATATTCAGGATAGCCATTTTCAAAATCATGCCATCTTTGTTCATTTAATCTTTGTTTTTCAGCTAATAAATCTTCAGGTGTACCTAAACGACTAACTAAAGAAATATCAACTAAACTACAAGTGACTACTGCTTTAATACGAGTATCTACCTGGGTGGCTGATAAGGCAAAACCGCCACTGCCACAAATGCCTATTGCTCCAATTTTTTGACGATCAACATATTCAAGCATTCCTAAATAATCAACACTGGCACTAAAGTTTTCACTAAAAATATCCGGTGAGGAAACATGACGCGGCTTGCCGCTGCTTTCTCCCATATACGCTGGATCAAAGGCAATTATGACAAAACCCTGTTTAGCTAATTCATTGGCATAGACACCTGGTCCTTGTTCCTTAACTCCTGCATACGGTGGACCAATTACGATAGCCGGATGTTTTTTAGTTAAATCTAAATCTTTTTTCGTATATAAATCAGCCGCTAATTTAATGCCATAACGATTATGATAGAAAACATGATCTCTTTTTACTTGATTACTTAATGTAAATGTATAATTTTCACTCATTGGTATTCCTCCTTTTATTGTTTAAATTTAATTCCATGTAAACGATAAACTTCATTTAACGCTTGAATATCTAAAATCAACGGTTTCTTTTCATCCATCTGGTTAATAATTTGGAGATCTTCGTCACTTAAAACAAAGTCATCAATTGCAAAGTTTTCAATGATTCGTTCTTGATGAACTGATTTAAAAATGGCAATAATTTCATTTTGTCTTAACCATCTAAGAATTACCTGAGCTGGTGTTTTTTGATATTTAGCACCAATTGTCATTAATTGTTCATTAGTAAAGATCCCTTTACTACCTTGAGCAAATGGTGACCAGGCCATCATCTGGATCCCATATTTTTTCATTACTTCACGTAATTTTTTCCGCTGACAAAATGGATGCAATTCCATTTGATTAATCGCTGGAATAACTTCATGACTTAAAATCAAGTCAACTAAACGATCAGCTAAAAAGTTAGATACACCAAGTGCTTTGATCTTTCCTTCATGATAGAGCTTTTCCATTGCCCGATAACTGCCATGATAATCACCATAAGGCATGTGAATAAAATAGAGATCAAGATAATCAGTTTGTAGATTTTCTAAGGTTTTATTAAAAGAATCAATGGTTTTTTGATAAGTAGCATCCTGAATCCAAACTTTTGAGGAAATCACAATTTCATGACGATCGATCTTACTTTCTTTGATCGCATCACCAACGGCTTTTTCATTGCCATAACAAGCCGCAGTATCAATTAAACGACAGCCAGCTTTTAAAGCATCTAAAACACTTTGTTTACAAGTATCATAATCAGTAACTTGAAACGTTCCTAAACCAAGCTGCGGTACTTGATATCCATTATTTAATTTAATCATTTCCATAATCGAATCCTCCTTTTAATCAATTGCGGTTATTTCCACAACATGTTTAAGTTTACTAATCAATTCATTTCCTAAAATAGCTTCACCTAATTCATATAAACCACTGCCACTGCCAAAATAGCCATAAAACATTACTACATTGCCCCATGGTCGATAGTAAGCTAAAGTTCCAACTTTTGCATTAGCTAATGGCGTATCTTCTACTTTTAACTTTTTTGCTGGATAAAAGATTTTTTCATTATTACTAAAATTTTCAATTTCAACAGTCATTGGCAGTTGCTCATACAAATCTTTAGCTGCTTTAGAATCATTTAATTTAAAAATAATCACATTATCATTTTCTTTTACTTGAATTTTCATTTATCTCACTCCTACTTGATAGTTTAACTATCATTTCATCAATTTGTTTAATCATATTTTCTAATTTATTTATTTTCTCTAGTGACTGCTTTCGATAATCTTCAATTTTCTTTTTATCAAACCAATCTTTTGTCATGTTTCCTCCTTCGAAGATATCTTATCGTATTTTTTACTTAATAGGAAATACTTATTTTAAATTATTTATTATAGTTTACAGTTATGATAAAGAAAGGTATAATTTAACTAAGAGGTGAGTAAAAATGATTGAAACTAGATTATTATATTATTTTCTAGCAGTAGCCAGAGAACAAAATATCACTAGTGCTGCCAACAGTTTGCATATATCCCAGCCAACTCTTTCGAAACAAATGATGGATTTAGAGCAGCAGTTGGGAAAACAACTATTTATTCGCGGTAAACGAAAAATAACTTTAACAGAAGATGGTATTTTTTTACGAGCACGAGCTCA
>NZ_JAGHEW010000002.1 GCF_017889095.1 Thomasclavelia sp.
ACCTTATTTTCAAATGGTTTTATCATCAAATTCCCCCTCTCCTTTTAAACACAAAAAAACCATATATATAATATATGGCCAATCAAATATTCTTTTTTATACAGTTTTCCTATCCAATAATACAATTATTATTGGACTGATTAGCATATTTTCGAATATTATTTATAAGTCATCCAAACGTTATAAACTCTATTCTGCTTTTCGATCAACTGTAAAACCACAAATAATGTTTCTATTTAGAAACTGTATACTTAAATAAGCTTGCCTTCTATAAAAATCCACTTTTCTAATTTCATTAGAATAATGAACCAATGGCCCCTCTAAAGCAACAGAATGACCATCTATTCTTTTACCATAACTCATTTTTAAAATTCCTTGTTGATTTAAAAGATTTTCAAACAAATGAATTTCATCTTTGGTTAAAGATGAAACATCATCTTTTTTAAGTTCCTTTATCAATCCGCTTTTTTCATCACCTAAATTAACTAAAAAATCCCGAAACTCATTTCTACTTCTTTTAGTTAATACAAATAAATATCCAGGAAACATATTTGTTAATACCAAATGATCAACATCCCTACGATATGTTTCCATTCTAGGAATAAAAGCAAATATATCTTCTTTGGTATTTAAACGATTCATTAGCTGTTCTATTTTATAATGTTGACAATAAAGGATATAACAATTTTTATTTATTTTCATAAATTATTATGATTTTGCTTTAACTTCTAATGGCAATTTCATTAAAAAATCACCTAAATTAAAATCCAATAATGCTATTCGATGATGTCTATTGATTTTAACCACATAATCCTCTAATCCCACTAATGGTCCTGTATCAACAACAAGCTTAGAATTAACTATATTCCCGATAGAATGACGAATTGTATCTTCACCATTAAATAATCGATCAAAAATACCAGAATTTTCCTTTTGCATAGTAACTGAGTTACCTTGCTTTATTAAAGTAACTGAATTTTCAACAGATTTAAAAAATTTCTTATATTTCTTTAAAAAAGAATTTTCATCTAAATCACATTTAATAAAAATATAATTTGGATACATATCTTTGATAACATAATCTTTTACACTTTTGATGTTATACCATTGTTCTACCTTTGGTATAAATGCAAAAGTATCGCTTTGACTATTAAAGAAATTAATTAACGACGTCGATAAATCGGGTCTATACTGTAAAAAATACCAATACATTTAATCACATCTTTCTTTCAACAATTTATTAAAAAATAAGTAGATTGCCGTAGAATAGTGAATTACCCGACCCGTTATTTAGGAATTTTATTAATTTGTTCTTTTTTGTAATCTAGGGTAGGATGAACATATAAATTCATAGTTGTTGTAATACTTGAATGACCTAACAATTCACTTAAAATTTTAACATCCATACCATATTTGACACAATTAGTTGCAAATGTATGTCTTAAAATGTGGAAAGTAGCTTTAATATCTAGCAACCCACAAATCTTTTTAAAATTTCTTTGAACATTTCGTGGTTCTGGAATTTCTAAACTATTTGAAATAATAAATGTTTTAGATGATTTAGGATTGCTTTCAGCTTTGTACGCCAATAAAAACTCTGCCAAGAAATCAGTCATCACTATTACCCGTTTTGAAGATTGAGTTTTTGGTTCAAAGATCATTTTACTTGTTTTAGAGTTTTTAGAATCCTCATCTTTTATACGTTGAACAGTTCTAACAACAGATATTGTTTGGTTTTTAAAATCAATATCTTCCCATTTTAATCCACAAACTTCACCTATTCTCATTCCAGTATACAAACTTATATAAATAGCTACAGTAGTATAACTAGTGTTACTTAAACAATAGTTAACCATTTTGTCTTTTTCTTCATCAGACAAAACACATATTGGTAGTTTATTTTCGCTAATTTTAAAATATGAGAAATTGATATCTTTTATATCATAAACATCTTTTCCATAATTTAAAATTGATCTTAATACATATCTAATTATTTTAATACTGCTTTTTGATAACAGATAATTTGAAATTAACTTTTCAAAATAGTCACGACAATTAGATTCGTCTATTTCTGTAATATCCTCAATATAAAATAATTCTTTTAAATACACATTAATTATATTTTTGTATTTAATTCTCGTAGAGTATTTAACTGAAAATTTTTTCACCTCCAACCATTCATTTGATAATTCTACAAAACTAATTTTTTCATTCATTTTCATTTCCTCCTTATTATTAGTTTTATACTATTATTAAATAAAAATTTTAATGAAATATAAAATGATATAGTAAAAAAATTTATGAAAACGCAAAAGTATTGCAAAATATTACGTTAATTAAACAAAAGTAATTTTTCTCTTTTAATTTCATTTAAGTTATGTTATATTAGGTGTCGTAGAATTCACTATTGTACGACACATTTTAGGTTAATCCTAAAAAAATAAAGTATAAAACGGGTATGCTTTAGATAATTAACAAATAAAATAACTGGGGATTTCTAAAAATATCGTGTTTTACGGTAACAAGAAATCTCCTTTTTGTTAATAAAAAACATTTCATCCAATAAATCAAACTTACATGTTCTTCATTTAAACCATAATACTTTTATCTAAATTAAATCACATCATTATTTCTCTTTTCACATACATTTTAACATTGCTTTTAAATTAAATCATTGAATTGTAAATTCAATTTTTTTATCAAATAAAAAAACCAAAGAAAATATCCTTGGTCACATATTATTTATTATATTTACTATTAAAAACAATTTTCCTTAATTTCTTGAATCAATTCTTTCATTCGATATTCAAAACATTCCTTTATCTCACATTCCCAAACAACTATTACTTTATAATCCATTTGCTTTAATTCTTGATAATGCTTAATATCATTTTCTACATTTCGATTAATTTTATTTAACCAATAGTCCTTTCTTGTCTTTGGCAATGTCGCATAGCGACAATTATAATGATGATGCCAAAAACAACCATTAATAAAAATAACTGTTCGATACTTTAAAATAACTAGATCTGGTGTTCCCGGCAACTCTTTTACATTTTTTTGATATCTAAAACCATGATGATATAAATATTTTCTAACCTTTAATTCAATTGAAGTATCTTTACTTTTAATATGCGACATATTTCTAGATCGCTGCTGTTTATTCATTATATCAGTCATTATCATCACTTCCTAATTTAATTCTATCACCATTTAAATCAATTCACTAGTTATTATCATAAAAATCCTTTATACTAATTCTTGGAGGAATATTTAATGGATACTATAATTAAACCAACAATTAATCAGCCTAAGCTATTAATTAATAATAAACAAAATGATATTAAATTATCTCATGAGTTAATTAATTTATTAAATAATTGTACTAGTTTCTATTTTTCAGTAGCCTTTATTAATAAATCGGGACTAGCTGTTTTAAAACAAACTTTACTTGAATTACAAGATAAAGGTATTCAAGGAAAAATCATTACATCAACATATTTAAATTTTAATCAGCCTGATGTATTTTATGAATTGCTTAAATTTAATAATATTGAAGTTAGAATTTATGATCAAAAAGATACTGGTTTTCATTGCAAAGGCTATATTTTTAAAAATATCAATGATTATGATATTATCATCGGCAGTACTAACTTAACTCAAAGTGCTTTATCAATTAATCAAGAATGGAATTTGTTAGTTCATGGAAATCATGATGATGAAACAGTTAATAATACATTGTTAGAATTTAAATTCCAATGGGATAAATCAACTCCCCTAACAGCTAACTGGATCAAATCTTATCAACAAATCTATCAATTACAAAAGATAAATGAAAAACAAGTTCCATTATCAATTAAACCTAATAAAATGCAAATAGAAGCATTAAATAATTTAGCTAAGTTAAGAAAACATCAAAATAAAGCCCTACTAATTTCAGCTACGGGAACTGGTAAAACTTATTTAAGTGCCTTTGATGTCAAAAACACTAATCCTAAAAGAATGTTATTTGTTGTTCACCGTGAAAATATTGCTTTAGCAGCCAAAAACTCTTTTAGTAATATAATTAAAAATCATAGTTTAGGAATTTTTACCGGAAACACCAAAGATCTAGATGCTGATTATC
>NZ_JAGHEW010000165.1 GCF_017889095.1 Thomasclavelia sp.
AATTATCTAAGATGTTTCAATACAACATATTTATTTTATATCAAATCACTAATCCTTGATCAATACCACACTTTTTCCAATAACTTTATGCTCTTCCATATTTTGATGAACTTCACCGATCTGATTAAAATCATAAACCTTACCAATAACAGGCTCAATCTTATTTTCATTGATAAAAGCAAACATTTCATCAATTAATTGTTGGGTGGGAAAATTACTATAAAATGAGCTTAAATAAACTCCATTAGGAATATCTTTAATAGGATCAAAGTGATTAAATGTATATTGACCACCTAATACTCCCGTATGACAAACAATCGATGTCATGGCAGCTATTGATATATTATCTGATGTACTGGAATCAAGTATCAGCTATTATGACAGTTTAGAAAGCTTTTATCATGGCTTGATGGCTGAATTTTTACAGGAAACTGGCTATGAAGTGCATTCAAATAAGGAAAGCGGTGCTGGAAGATTTGATATCGCTTTAGTACCAAGAAGACTTACAAGGCTGTGTATTATTTTGGAATGTAAACATAGTAATGGAGTTGCCAGTTTGATTAAGGATAGTCAAAAAGCAGCTAAACAGATAGAAGAAAAACAGTTTTCAAAAGACTTTTTAAAATTGGGATATCCTGAAGTTTTAGGTTATAGAATATCTTTTTATAAGAAACAATGTATTATTACTAAAACATAAAGCAACTCATCAGTTGCTTTTTAATTTTCAAAGTAAAAAGAACGTTATTTAAACGTTCCAAATTAATCATAATTTACAATTTTCAAATCTTTGAAAAAACCTTCGGTTCCTGTATCCACAAAGATCCCAATTTGACCGCTAGATGGATCATGTATCATTTGATCAACTGTTAAAACCAGTTTGCTTTAAATATTCATCCATTTCACTATATAAGCTTCTATAATAATTTTGTTTAAGTTCACTTATATAATCTCCATCTATTTTAAACATACTGTTTTTATAATTATTTATATAATTATTCGCGTTATTTTAAATTTTTTAGTTTTATAATTAGCTTTTACCGTCCATACTTCACGAATACTATTTATTTCAAATCTAACTGTATCAAGATAATTAGAAGTTACAATATATTCACCAGGTGCAATATTTACATATCTTTTATCATTATCTGTCGAAGCTATCGCTGCAATCTGTTCACTTTTAGCATCGGTAAAAGTAATTATATCTCTTTCTGGTAATGTATCAGAACCCGGATATTCTAAGTTAACTGTTGCCATTTTCTCATTTCCTTCCTCATCAGACTTACAGCCAATTAAACCTATAATCAACATTATCACCAAACAAAACTTTAAACCGGTTTTGATAAAAAATTTAATATTTTTCTTTTTAATCATCATAACTCCCCCATTTTATTGCTGCCTTGTATCTATAATCTTTATTATAATTATTTAAAGTTTTGTTATCAACTAGGTTTAGCCAAAGATAGTTTTTTTAAGCCCAAAATGATATAATAATGGCAGCTTTATTAATGGGGGAAATAAAAAATGCGAAGAAAAGATCGTGAAATTACTGATTTTAACGAAATTATTGAAATCATAAAAAAATGTGATAGTTGCACAATTGCCATCAATGATAAAGATTATCCATACATCGTTCCACTTAACTTTGGTTTAGATGTTCAAGACGGAAAAGCTTATTTGTATTTTCATTGCGCCAATGAAGGAACTAAATTAGATTTACTGCGAAAAGATAATCACGTGACTTTTGCCATGGATTGTGAACATAATTTTATCTTATATGAAGAAAGAATGAGTTGTACAATGGGTTATTCGAGTGTCATTGGCCATGGTACAATTGAGTTTGTTGATGAAAAAGACAAATATGATGGTCTTAAAATTTTAATGCGTCATTATCACGCTGAAGATTTTAAATTTAATACTGATATGATCAAAGCAACAACAGTATTGAAACTAACAATTACCGATATGACCGGTAAACATCGTAATAACATTCATTAAAATAGAGCCAGAAAACTGGCTCTATTATTATAAGTTACTATAACCCATTAAATCAAAATCGACAGCTCGAGCGACTTCTCGTCCTTCACGAATAGCCCATACGACTAAAGACTGTCCCCGGCGCATATCCCCGGCTACATATAAATTAGGAATATTAGTTTGATAATCTTGATTACTTGCAACATTTCCTCTTGGGGTTGTTTTAAGATCAAATGCTTTAACAACATGATCTTCACAGCCGACAAAACCAGCTGCAATTAAAACTAAATCAACTGGTAGTGTTTTTTCGCTTCCAGCTACCGGTACCATTTCAACTCGTTTAGTTTTTTCGTTTTCTTTTGGTTCTAAAGTAACAATTATCGCTTTAGTAACATTACCTTGATCATCTAGGACAAATTCTTTAACGGTTGTTTGATAGATGCGAGGATCTTTACCAAAGACAGCGATACTTTCTTGTTGACCATAATCAGTTTTTTTAATTCGCGGCCATTGTGGCCAAGGATTATTAAGGCTGCGAACTTCTGGCAATTCAGGCATCATCTCTAACTGAGTTACACTTTTACAGTTTAGACGAATTGCTGTTGCGACACAGTCATTTCCAGTATCCCCACCACCAATAACTAAAACATGTTTGTTTTTTGTTGTTACAAATTTGTTGTCTTTTAAATTACTATCTAACAGTGATTTAGTAACCCCAGTTAAATAATCAACCGCATAATAAATACCTTTGCCTTGGCGACCAGGAACATCGATATTTCGTGGTTTACGACTACCACAGGCTAAAATCACCCGATCATAATTTGCTAGTAATTCTTTGACCTGTTTTTTATTTTCAATTCCCGCATTAGTTTTAAAAGTAACTCCTTCAGCTTTCATGATTTCAATTCGCCCATCAATAACTTCTTTTTCTAATTTCATATTGGGAATTCCATACATTAGTAAACCACCAATTCGATCATCACGTTCATAAACAGTTACCTGATAACCACGTTTATTTAATTGATCAGCCGCTGCTAAACCCGCTGGACCAGAACCAATAATCGCAATCGTTTTATCAATCCTTTGTTTTGGAGGACATGGTTTGATCAACCCTTTTTGATACGCATCTTCAATGATCCCAAATTCATTTTCTTTGATAGTTACTGGATCATCATTTAAACCACAAGTACAAGCTTCCTCACATAAAGCCGGACAAACTCTTGCAGTAAATTCCGGAAAATTATTAGTTTTTAATAACCTTGATAAAGCCTGCTTATAATTATTATGATAAATCAAATCATTCCACTCAGGGATCAAATTGTTTAATGGACAACCTGATACTGCTCCTTCAAGCATTTTTCCAGACTGGCAAAACGGTACCCCACAATCCATACAGCGTGCTCCTTGCATTGCTTGTTTGTCTTTACTTAAATGCTGATGAAATTCTTTGAAATTTGTAATCCTTTTCTTTGGTTCAATATCTTGACTAACTTTACGTTCAATTTCTAAAAATCCCGTTGGTTTACCCATGGTTACCCTCCTTTCTAACTTGGTTAAAAGCTTCGACTTTAGCCTGATCATTAGTTAATCCTTGTTTTTCATAATGTTTGATCAATTCAAGCATGTGCCAATAATCAGCGGGAACTACCTTTTTAAACAGCATTACTTGACTACCAAAATCAGCTAGTATTTTTTTAGCAACAGCAGAATTAGTATGTTGATAATGTTCTAAAATTAGTTTACGTAACTGTTCTTCATCATATTTACTTCTAACACTACTATAAGAAACCATTTCTTTATTAATTCTTGAATATAATCGATTATCAGGATCATATACATAAGCAATTCCTCCTGACATCCCTGCAGCAAAGTTACGTCCGGTTTGACCTAAAACCACAACTAAACCACCGGTCATATATTCCAAGCCATGATCCCCCACTCCTTCAACAACTGCAGTTGCTCCAGAGTTTCTAACGGCAAAACGTTCTCCTGCAATTCCATTAATAAAGGCTTTTCCTGATGTTGCTCCATATAGTGCAACATTACCAATAATGATATTTTCTTCAGCTTTAAACTTACTATTTTCAGGCGGTACAACTACTAATTTACCACCAGATAACCCTTTACCAAAATAGTCATTACTATCACCGTGCAATGATAATGTTAGACCATTAGGAATAAAGGCACCAAAGCTTTGTCCGCCAGAACCATAACATTCAACAGTAAACGTATCATCATCTAAATCAGTTGGATATTGTTTTGTAATCATTGATCCAAATAAAGTTCCTAAAGTACGATCAGTATTCGATACTTCAACTTTAACTGTTGCTTTTTGTTTGTTCTTTAAAGCATGTTCAAACTGTTTTAATAAAACAGTTGTATCTTTAACTTCATTTAATTTAAAATCATAATTATCTTTAATATCATGATGACTATGTTTTGCCTGAGCAAATGGATTATCAATAATTTTTGATAGATCAACATTTTCAACTCCTGGACGTACTTCTAATAAATCACTTCGTCCAACCATTTCATCAATTGTTTTAAATCCTAACATTGCCATATATTCACGCAATTCCTGGGCAATGAAGCGCATGAAGTTTTCGACATATTCAGGTTTACCAGTAAATCTTTTTCTCAAAATTGGATTTTGCGTAGCTACCCCAACCGGACAAGTATCTAAGTTACAAACCCGCATCATTACACAACCCATTGTAACTAATGGTGCTGTAGCAAATCCGTATTCTTCAGCCCCTAACATTGTGGCAATTGCAAGATCACGACCAGTCATTAATTTACCATCAGTTTCTAAAACCACTCGACTTCTTAGTTCATTTTTAATTAACGTTTGATGAGCTTCAGCTAAACCTAACTCCCAAGGTAATCCGGCATTATAAACCGAATTTCTTGGCGCTGCTCCAGTTCCTCCATCATAACCAGAAATCAAAATTACTCCAGCTCCAGCTTTAGCTACCCCGGCCGCAATCGTACCGACACCAGCTTCAGATACTAGCTTAACTGAAATCCGGGCATCTTGATTAGCATTTTTTAAATCATAAATTAACTGTGCCAAATCTTCAATTGAATAAATATCATGATGTGGTGGCGGTGAAATTAATCCAACACCAGGAGTACTATGACGCGTTTTAGCAATCCATGGATAAACTTTGCCAGCCGGTAATTGTCCACCTTCACCCGGTTTAGCTCCCTGAGCCATTTTGATTTGAATTTCTTTGGCAGAACATAGATATCTTGAAGTTACCCCAAATCGTCCTGAAGCAACTTGTTTAATAGCTGAACAGCGACTATCACCATTACTATCAACAACAAACCGTTCTGGATCTTCACCACCTTCACCACTGTTTGATTTTCCGTGTAAACGATTCATTGCAATTGCCATAGTTTCATGAGCTTCTTTAGAAATTGAACCATAAGACATTGCCCCGGTTTTGAATCTTTTAACGATTTTATCAACACTTTCAACTTCATCAATAGAAATTGATTTTGTTTTCTTAAACTGTAATAAACCTCTTAAATTAGACTTTTCTCCTTCTTCATCGATCAATTTAGAATATTCTTTAAAGATTTGATAATCACCTAATCTAGTCGCTAATTGCAATTTATGAATCGTTTGCGGATTATATAAATGTTCTTCTTTACCGCTGCGTTCTTTATGATCACCACGGCTATCTAAAGTAATATCAACATCTAACCCTAATGGATCATAAACTTTATTATGACGATAATCCACATCAGCTTCGATATCTTCAATCGTTTTACCTTCAATTCTAGTTACTGTTTTCGGGAAGTATTTATCTACAAAGCTTTTAGCTAAACCAATTGCTTCAAAATTTTGAGAACCGCGATATGACTGGATCGTTGAAATTCCCATTTTAGAAGCAATCTTAACAATTCCATGTAAAATTCCTTCATTATAATCATCAACTGCTGCATAATAATCTTTATCCAATAAACCTTCATCAATTAAATTAAAGATTGTATCTTGAGCTAAATAACCATTAACTGCACTAGCTCCATAACCAATTAAAGTTGCATAATGATGAACTTCACGAGGCTCTGCAGATTCGATAATTAATGCGACAGACATTCTTTTTTTAGTATTAACTAAATGCACGTTCATGGCAGCAATTGCTAACAATGATGGAATTGCCACATGGTTTTCATCAACCCCGCGATCTGACAAGATTAAAATATTAGCACCACTATGATACGCCTTATCAGCTTCAACAAATAATTTATCTAACGCTTTTTCTAATGATGTGTTTTTATAATATAAAATTGATAATACTGCTACTTTAAAGCCTTCTTTTTTAATATTTTTGATTTTTAAAATATCAGTATTACTCAAAATTGGATTTTCAATTTTAAGTAAACGGCAGTTACGTTCATCATCGGTTAAAATATTACCTTCACTACCAATACATAAAGAAGTTGAAGTAATAATTTCTTCTCTAATTGCATCAATTGGTGGATTAGTTACCTGAGCAAATAGTTGTTTAAAGTAATTAAATAGAGGCGGATGTTGTTTTGATAAAACGGCTAATGGTCCATCATTTCCCATTGCTACAACTTCTTCATTACCATTTAATGCCATCTTTTTAATATAAGTATTAACATCTTCATAACTATAACCAAAGATTTTTTGTAATCTAGTTAGTTCATCACCTTGATAACGTTTGATTCTGGCATTAGGAATTCGCATATCTTTTAATTTAATTAAATTACTTTCTAACCATTGACCGTATGGCTGTTTATGAGCATAACGTTCTTTTAGATCATTATCTTCAATCAGTTTACCAGCTTTAGTATCTACTAATAACATCTTACCAGGGCGTAAACGATCTTTAACGACAATATCTTCAGGAGCAATATCTAATGCTCCTACTTCTGATGATAAAATTAAATAATCATCACGAGTGATATAATAACGAGATGGTCGTAAGCCATTACGATCTAAGACAGCCCCCATTACTTCACCATCACTAAATAAAATTGAAGCGGGACCATCCCATGGTTCCATCAAAGTTGAATTATATTCATAAAAATCTTTTTTGGCCTGGGACATACTTTTATCATTGTCATACGGTTCTGGAATACACATCATCACTGCTCGTGGTAAATCCATCCCTGACATCACTAAAAATTCTAAAGTATTATCAAGCATTGCTGAGTCTGAACCATCCACATCAACAACCGGATATACTTTATTAGTATCTAATAAATCAGTTTCCATGATTTCTTCACGACAAAGCATGTTGTTGGCATTACCTTTAATCGTATTAATTTCACCATTATGAACAATAAAACGATTAGGATGCGCTCTTTGCCATGATGGCATTGTATTCGTTGAAAAACGTGAGTGAACCAAAGCAATTGCACTTTTATATTCTTTATCTTGTAAATCAATAAAGAAAGAGCGTAATTGATCGACTAAAAACATTCCTTTATAAACAATGGTTCTTGATGAAAATGAACAAACATAAGTATCTTTAAAATTACTTTGCTCAAAAATTCTTCTTGTTTGATATAACATTCTTTCAAACGGCATTCCTTTAGCTACATCATCAGGTTTAGCGATAAAACATTGATAAATTGCTGGCATTGCATCAATCGCTTTTTTTCCTAACACATTAGAAACAGTAGGTACTTCACGCCATCCTAAAAAATCCATACCTTCTTTCTTTACAATCGTTTCTAACATTTTTTTGACCCGATTACGTAAATGTTCATCAACTGGTAAAAATAACATTCCAACTCCATATTCACCAGCTTCAGGCAATTCAATATCCTTGATTTCTTTTTTAAAATAGCTATATGGCACTTGAGTTAAAATTCCGACACCGTCACCTGTTTTTCCAGCAGCATCTTTACCAGCACGGTGTTCTAATTGTTCAACAATTTTCAAAGCATTGCTTACGGTACGATGTGTTTTGATTCCTTTAATATTAACTACAGCACCAATTCCGCAGTTATCATGTTCAAATGATTCATCATATAATCCAAGGTTTTTATCTTTATTCATATTGGTTCCCCCTTTTCGTAGCACCATAATACACTATTTAGTTAAATGTGTAAAGATATCATCTATTTTTAGGATTTTTCTAAAAATATTGACTTTTTAATTAATTTAAGGCCTATTTTTAGCCATTTTTTAGTTATTTTGACTATTTTTTAGCATAAATGATAATATTTTTTTACTAATTTAATAAATTTTTCTATTTAAAATTTTTAAAAAAATTTTTATTTTTTTACACTTTTTAAGCTATTTCCTTGAAAATGGCCTTAAAAAGTGTAATATAAATAGTAAAGAAGAGGAGATTAAAAATGGCAAAAAAATTTATTGTAGAAACTTCAGCAAGACATGTTCATTTATCAAACGAAGATTTAGAAACATTATTTGGTAAAGGATATCAATTAACAAACAAAAAAGATTTATCACAACCAGGACAATTTGCCTGCGCAGAAAAAGTTACTGTAGTTGGTCCTAAAGGGGAACAAAAAATGTCAGTTCTAGGACCTACTAGAAATGCAACACAAGTAGAAATTTCTTTAACTGATGCTCGTTCTTTAGGTTTTAATGCTTTAATTAGAGAATCTGGTGATATTGAAGGAACTGCCGGATGTAAAATCGTAGGACCAGCTGGAGAAGTTGAAATTCCTTGCGGTGTCATCGCTGCCAAACGTCATATTCACATGACACCAGCTGATGCTAAAGAATTTGGCGTTCAAGATAAAGATGTTGTTAGTGTAAATATTGAAACTGACGGTCGTTCTTTAGTTTTCGGTGATGTTGTTTGTCGTGTTAGCGACAGCTATGCACTAGCAATGCATATTGATACTGATGAATCTAATGCTGCTGGCTGCGGACGGGAAGTATACGGTACAATCGTTGAATAAAAAGCCTGCGGGCCAATGTCGTCAATTTAGCGATAATGATAAATTAGAAATCTGAAAATATCAGATTTCTTTTTTTTGTTTACTATATTTCATGAAATGTTATAGAATTAATATTTCATATATAATGATATATTAGTAA
>NZ_JAGHEW010000015.1 GCF_017889095.1 Thomasclavelia sp.
GTCTAGTGCTGGTGCATTAGGATTTAAAGGTTCTCGTAAATCTACTCCATTTGCAGCACAAATGGCTTCTGAAGCAGCTGCAAAAGCATCAATGGATCATGGTATGAAATCTGTAGATGTTAACGTTAAAGGTCCAGGACCAGGACGTGAAGCTGCAGTTAGAGCTTTACAAGCAGCAGGATTAGAAGTAACTTCTATTACTGACGTTACCCCAATTCCACATAATGGGTGTCGTCCACCAAAACGTCCACGTGGATAATTATTGCATGATCTAATAAAGAAATTCCTAGTGAGGAGGAAAATAAATGCAAAAGTTTGAAAAAGCAAATTTTAATATAGCTAATTATGATGAAACTGATAATTATGGTAAGTTTGTAATTGAACCATTAGAAAGAGGTTTTGGGACAACTTTAGGAAACTCATTACGTCGAGTTTTGTTATCTTCATTACCTGGTTCAGCAATTTATGCTATCAAAGTGCAAGGAGCAATCCATGAATTTTCAGCTGTTGATGGTGTAGTTGAAGACGTTACCTCAATCATTTTACGTCTTAAAAAGCTAGTATTTGATGTGGATAGTGATGAATCAGCAACAATGATCATTGATGTTGAAGGTCCAGCAACAGTAACTGGTGCCGATATTCAATGTCCTTCTGAAGTAACAATGATTTCTAATGATATGGTAATCGCACATGTTGCTCAAGGGGCACACTTATACATGGAATTATATGCTAAAAAAGACCGTGGTTATGTAAGTGCTGATCAAAATAAACAAGAAATTAATACTATCGGTATTATTCCAACTGATTCGATTTATTCGCCAATTGAAAGAGTATCTTATGCAGTTGAACCAACTAGAGTTGGGGAAAGTGCTAAATATGATCAGTTAACTTTAGAAATAGAAACCAATGGGGCCTTAAAACCTTATGAAGCTATCTCACTAGCTGCAAAGATTTTGGTGGAACATTTAAATATGTTTGTTGAAATGACTGATATGGCAGTTAATATGGAAGTTATGTCAGAAGCTCAAAATGATACTTCAAATAAAGTTTTAGATATGACTATTGAAGAACTTGATTTATCAGTTCGTTCATATAACTGTTTAAAAAGAGCAGGTATTCAAACTGTTCAAGATCTTGCCGCTAAATCTGAAGATGATATGATCAAAGTAAGAAACTTAGGTAAGAAATCTTTAAAAGAAGTTAAAGAAAAATTAGTTGAATTAGGATTAGGATTTAAACCTATTGATTAATTCGCAGTTTTATAGGAAGGAGCGCTAATCTCATGGCTAGAAATAGAAAATTAGGACGTACTTCTGATATTAGAAAATCAATGTTACGTTCTCTTGCAACAGAAGTAATTATGTACGGAAAATTAGAAACTACAGCAACAAGAGCAAAAGAAGTTCGTTCAGTAGTAGAAGAATTAATTACTTTAGGTAAACGTGGTGACTTACATGCAAGACGTCAAGCTGCTGCTGTATTACATAATGTAATTGATCCAGAAACTGGAAAAACTGCAGTACAAAAATTATTTGATGAAGTTGCCCCTAAATATAGCGATGTAAATGGTGGATACACTCGTATCTTAAAAACTTACAATCGTAAAGGTGATAATGCTACAATGGCAATTATTGCATTAGTTTAACATAAAAGACCTTCGGGTCTTTTTATTTTACTTGACTAAATTAGTGATAAATAATAGAATGTAAAAAACAAATGTCAAGGTGGTGCAAAAATGGATAAAATCATTGAAATCAAAGATTTATCTTTTGAATATGAAGAAGGTTTAAAGACAATTGATCACATTTCTTTTGAGATAAAAAAAGGTGATTATGTTGCTATCTTAGGTCATAATGGCAGTGGTAAAAGTACTATTGCGAAATTGCTGATTGGATTATTGGAGAAAAAAAGTGGAACAATAATTGTAAATGGAATTGAATTAAATTTAGAAAATTTATATAAAGTACGCGATAGCATTGGAATAGTATTCCAAAATCCCGATAATCAGTTTATTGGCGCAACTGTCCGTGATGATATTGCTTTTGGTCTAGAAAATAATTGTGTTCCTCCCCAGGAAATGGATGCAATTATTAATAACTATGCCACTAAGGTAAAAATGGCTGATTTTTTAGATCACGAACCAACTAAACTTTCCGGTGGCCAAAAACAGCGTGTTGCAATTGCTGGGATTCTTGCAATGGCACCAAACATCATTATTTTAGATGAAGCTACAAGTATGTTAGACCCCATGGGACGACGTGAAATCAACGGTTTAGTTAAAGAATTAAATCAGGAAAAAGATATTACGATCATTTCAATCACTCATGATATTGAAGAGGCTAAAAATGCTGATCAAGTTATCATTTTAAATAACGGAAAAATTGTTGCTTCAGGATCCCCAAATAAAGTATTAAGCGATGAAGCAACTTTAGTAAAATGCGAATTGGATATTCCTTTTGCTTTAAAAATAGCTAAGGAATTAGATAAAATAAAGATAAAGACTAGTATGTCATTAGATAAGGAGGTATTAATTCAAGAGTTATGTCAGTTACATTCAAACAAGTAGAACATATATATAGTCAAAATACTCCTTTTTCATACTATGCTTTAAAGGGTGTTGATTTAAATATCAAAGATCAAAGTTTTACGGCAATTATCGGTCAAACAGGTAGTGGTAAAAGCACTTTGATTCAGCATATCAATGCTTTGTTATTACCAACTAGCGGTAGTGTCAAAATAGATGATTATTTAATTACTGCTACTGATAAACCAGGTAAATTAAAACCTCTTAGAAAAAAAGCCGGTTTAGTTTTTCAGTTTCCTGAATACCAATTGTTTGAGGAAACAATTGAAAAAGATATTATGTTTGGACCAACTAATTTTGGTGTTAGTGAAAGTGAAGCTAAAGAAATCACTTGCGAAGCTTTGAAAATGGTTGGTTTAGATGAAAGTTATCTAGAAAAATCACCATTTGATCTATCTGGTGGACAAAAAAGACGAGTTGCGATTGCTGGAATACTGGCAATGGATCCTGATATTTTGATCCTTGATGAGCCAACAGCTGGTTTAGATCCCCAGGGAACCAATGAAATGATGGCTTTATTTAAAGAAATTAATAATTTAGGAAAAACAATTATTCTAGTTACTCATGATATGAATCACGTTTTACAATATTGTGATGAAGTAGTTGTAATGAATCATGGGAAAGTGGAAAAACATGATACTGTGGCAAATGTATTTAAAGATAGTAACTACTTAAATAGTCTTGGAATTGATTTACCAATCATTACTGATTTTATTATTAAGTTGAACCAGCAAGGATTTAATATTGATACTTCAATTAATAATATCAATGATTTAGTAACCGCGATAGGTGGTGAGTTAAATGGATAGTATGACATTTGGAAAATATATTCCCGTAAATTCAATCATTCATCGTTTGGATCCGCGCTTAAAGATCGGTGCTTTATTGATTTTTTTAATCGCTGTATTTTTTGATGCTGGTTTTATTGGTTATGGAATTTTAACTTTGTTTGTTTTATTAGTAGCCGGATTATCTAATATTTCCATAAAACATATTTTAAAAGCAATTAAACCTATGGTCTTTATGATGCTATTTTTAATGGTATTCAACATTTTTTTAGTTAATACTGGTGAAGTTGTCTTTACAATTGGTTCATTTGATATCTATTCAGGTGCTTTGATTCAATCAGCGTATATTTTTATTCGTTTGATTTTAATTATAACGATGACAACAATTCTAACATCATCAACTAAACCATTAGACTTAACCTTAGGAATTGAAAGCATGTTATCACCATTTAAAAGATTTGGTTTTCCAGCTCATGAACTAGCAATGATGATATCGATTGCTTTACGTTTTATCCCGGATTTATTAGATGAAGCCAAGCGGATTATGAAAGCTCAGGCCAGCCGTGGGGTTGATTTTAATGAAGGTAAATTAACTGATAAGATAAAAGCTATTGTTTCTTTGATTATTCCCCTATTTATCTCAGCGTTTCAACGAGCTGAAGATTTAGCCAATGCTATGGAAAGTCGTAATTATAATCCTGAAGCCCCTAGAACACGTTATAAATCGTTAAAATGGCAAAAATATGACACTTTTGCTTTTGTATTAACGATTCTAGTAAGTACAGCAGTAATTACGATGAGTTTTATTCTTTAATGGTTCGAGTTAAAGCGATTGTTAGCTATGATGGTAGTAAATTTCATGGCTTTCAAGTCCAAAATAATTTAAGAACAGTTCAAGGGGAAATTCAAAAAGCATTGAAAAATATTTGTAAAGAAAAAATTATTATTCATGGTTCTGGACGTACAGATGCTAAAGTTCATGGCGTAAAACAAGTTTTTCACTTTGATACTAACAGCAATTTACCAGAAAAACAATGGAAAAGAGCAATCAACCATTTTTTACCAAATGATATTTATATTTTAGACACGGAGTTTGTTGATGAGGATTTTCATAGTCGTTATAGTGCGATAAAAAAAGAATATCATTATTTATTAAGTGTTAATGAATACAATCCATTTCAAACCAATTATATCTATCAATATGGTCGTGAATTAGATTTAAAAATAATGCAAGAAACAGCTAAAATATTTATTGGTGAACATGATTTTGCTTCTTTTTGCAGCTATGATCAATATGGTAATACAATTCGAACGATTTATCACATTGATATTACTAATGATCAGGGGATTATCAAGTTTGTCCTAGTTGGCAATGGTTTTAGACGTTATATGGTCCGTCATATTGTTGGGGGATTGATCCAGGTAGGAGCTAAACGAATTAATCAAGAACGCCTACAAGAGTTATTAGACAGCAAAGGAAAGCAAAAATGTTTATTTAAAGCAAAACCACAGGGTCTTTATCTACAAGAGGTATTTTATGATGAAGACTAATTTTCATACTCATACATATCGCTGTGGTCATGCTGTAGGTGATGAAAGAGACATGGTACGATCAGCTATCGATGCTGGAATGGAAGTTTTAGGTTTTAGTGAACATATTGCTTTACCACATTATCGAAAACATTTACTTAAAGGCTTACCTAATACTATTGGTCACTTTCGTCCTTTTGCCTCTGCTTGTAGAGCAATTATTAAAAATGGACCAGCTATGCGTTTATCCTATCAACAATTGCCAATTCATTTAGCTAAGGTAAAACAATTAAAAGATGAATATCAACAGCAAATTACGATATATCAGGGTTTTGAAGCAGAATACTTTGAAGAATATCTTGATTATTATCAGGAATTATTAGATAGTGGAAAAGCTGATTATTTAATTTTAGGTAATCATTTCCATAAATATTCTGTTGCGACTAATTATTATGGTAAAGTAAATATAAGTGATGACGAAATCATTAAATACAAAGATGATTTATTGAAAGCTTTAGATACTGATTTGTTTACCTATGTAGCGCATCCTGATTTATTTATGGTGGGCAAAGTCTATTTTGATGATTTATGTAAAAATATTACCCGGGAAATATGTCAAAAAGCGTTAGAAAAAGATATTCCTTTAGAAGTAAATGCTGGTGGTATCCGTCGGGGCTATCGTAAAGTCAATGATGAAATGCTTTATCCATATCCTAATGCCCATTTTTTTGAGATAGTCAGTGAAATGGGATGTAAAGTAATTTTAGGAATTGATGTACATAGTCCTGATCATTTTAATCAAGAGGATATTGAAGCATTAGAAAAATTTGTTAAACGACATCAGTTAAAAGTAGTAACAATGCCAAAATTTAAAAAAGGAAAATAAGTGTCCAGGAAACTGGATGCTTTTTTTATTAAAGCAGATAAATATCTTATAATATAACAATCTTGTTTTGACAAATAGATCTAAGCAAAAGTAGGATAATAAAATGGATATTTATTTTTGTGTATTAGTTTTAAAGTTATTCAAGACGTGGTAAAATATAATCAAGGCTAGGAGGTGAATTCATGGCACGTGAATGTATCCATAAATATTTAGAAGAACATCAAAGTAATTATCAAGGAAAATATCGCTGTCATAGCTGTGTACAAACAAAGCGTTTTGAACACAAGTTTCATTATTATATTCGAGATATTCAGTTTCGAGAAATTAATGTTTTTGTAACGGTTGACTATTCTGGTGATGAAGTGAAAACGACATTTTCAGTTGATCTTCATGAACAGGAACAAGAATATATCACTAAGGATGCTTTAAAACAAATTTTATATTTTAATAAATATAGAACTATTTTACATTGTCATGTTTTTCAACATTATGTCAATAATAAAAATACTGCTAATATGTTAGAACCGCTTGATTATCGTAATATATTAGACTACTTAGAATACCATCGGGGTACTAATCAGGAAACAGTTGATGAATTTTATGAGTTTTTTATGCCTTATTTACAACGTTTAATCAGTAATGGAAATTATCAAAAATATATGGATTCCATGAATTTAATATTAGATAAGATTCTTTATGAATATGAATGGGATGGAACAACGGCAAAGTATTTAGATACCCAGTATCAATATCATCTTTATTATTTCAGATTAATTATTAAAGATGTCTTTAAACATCTAGATGGTTTCTATAACAAAGTTAGAGAACCTTTACTTGAAGCAATATGGCGTTTGTGTAATTCACAGCGATTTGCATTTGCAATTATGACTGATTTTGGAAATCTAGTTTTATCACATTATCGAATTACAAAAACAATTTTTAATTATATTGATAATCGAATCCATGAAGAAGGTAAAACTAGTAATATTGTGATTCCTTATCTAAAAGCAATTTTTGAAAATGATATTGATGGATTTCAAGATGCTTCAATGGATGTAATTCGTTTTGTAATGAATGATATGCTTACTTTCGCTAATCATGATTTACAACTGGCAATCGGTAATTCAATAGTACAAAGTGAAGGGTATGATTTATTGATCAATTTATTTTCTAAAGATTATAATACGTTTATTTTTGTTTGCTTCCCAATTTCTACTTTCCCGCCTGAATATAAAGAGGTTATTCGAGAAAATCTCGAAACAGCAATTCGTTTTTATGCTGGTAGAATGGAGCATGAGGAATATCGTTTAAGCTCATTTGAGCAAGTTTGTAACATCAATCGTTTATTGATGGAAAATTATAAGGAGTATGGAAAACATGAATAAAAACAAAAAAAGATTAGCTACGTCATTAGCAGTAGTTGCGGGGATCGCATCGAGTGCTGGAGCACTTAATGCTTTTGCCAATAAAATGGTTAAAGCAATGCTTTATCGTCATCATAAAGAAGATGATAAGCCTAGTATTTTGGAAACAAAATACGCAAGTATTAATGTCTATTTAAAAAATTATCAAGGAATTAGATTAAGAGGTATTTTAATTGAAGAACAAAATGCTGATACTACTTTGGTAATTTTACATCCTTTTGCTTTAGAAGCTAAAGATATGACACTATATGTTCCATTTTTTAAAGAACGTTATCCAAAATGGAATATCTTGTTAGTGGATGCTTGTGGCCATGGTCAAAGTGATGGTTATATTCGTGGTTTAGGAATTAAAGATGTTCGTGATTTAATTAGCTGGAATCGTTTTATCCTAAAGACTTATGGTAAAGATCATAAAATTGTATTATATGGAAAAGAAGCTGGTGCAAATACGATTTTAAAAGCTGCCAGTGAACATTCACTAAAAAATGTCAAAGCGATTATTAGTGATGGTGCCTATACTAGCGTTTATGATATATTAGGATATCGCTTAATTAAAGATTATAAAGTGCCTAAGTTTCCAACGATTCAATTAATCAAGGCAAAAATCAAAAAAGAAATTAAGATCAATATTAAAACAAGTTATGTTGACATGGTTAAGCACAATGATATCCCAACTTTATATGTGCATATGAAAGAGGATGATTTTGTACCATTAAAAATGGTTTATCCATTATACAATGCAAATCGGGGCAGCAAAGTTTTGTTTGTTTTAAAAGATGAACGATATTTATATGAACTAACAGAAACTGATGAGTTTAAAAACACAATGACTAACTTTATAACAAAATACGTTAAATAATAATAGGAGGATTGGGACATGTATTTTAAACAAAGTAACGGTTTCCCTAAAGATTTTTTATGGGGAAGTGCATCAGCAGCTTATCAAGTAGAAGGTGGCTGGGATGCTGATGGTAAAGGGGTTTCTAACTGGGACAAGTTTGTTAGAATACCTGGAAAAACATTCAAAGCAACAACAGGTGATAAAGCAGTAGATCACTATCATCGCTATAAAGAAGATATTGCTTTAATGGCCAAACAGGGATTAAAAACATACCGTTTTTCAATTGCCTGGACAAGAATTTATCCTAATGGAACTGGGGAAATCAATGAAGCCGGATTACAGTTCTATGATGATTTAATTAATGAATTATTAAAATACGGAATTGAACCGATGGTAACTGTTTATCATTGGGATATGCCACAAGCTTTAGAAGATAAATATCATGGCTGGGAAAATCGTCAAATCGTTGATGATTATGTAAATTATGCGACAACTTTATTTAAACGATATGGAGATCGAGTTAAATATTGGATCACAATGAATGAACAAAATATCTTTACGGGACATGGCTGGTTAGAAGGAATGCATCCACCAGGAAAAGTAGATGATCAAAAAACTTTCTATCAAGTGAATCATCATGCTAATATGGCTCACGCTAAAAGTGTTTTAGCTTTAAAAGAATTATGGCCAGAAGCTAAAGTGGGTGCCAGCTTTGCTTATAGTCCAAGTTATGCGATTGATAATAAACCAGAAAATGCCATGGCTAAAGCTGATTATGATGATTTAAAAAATTATTTCTGGATGGATGTTTATGCTTATGGTAGATATCCACGCGCAGCTTTAACTTATTTAAAATCTCAAGGGATTACCATTGAAATGGAACCAGAAGATCAGGCTATTTTAAAAGAAGCAGCTCAATTAATTGATTTTATGGGAGTAAACTATTACCAAACAACTACAGTTGAATTTAATGATATTGATGGTGTTGGTACAACTCATGAAATGAATAATACCGGTAAAAAAGGAACGGCAACAGTTCAAGGCGTTCCGGGATTATATAAAAATCCACCAAATGTCAATTTACCAACGACTGACTGGGATTGGACGATTGATCCAATGGGAATTAGAATGTGCTGTCGAGAAATAACGTCACGCTATGATTTACCAATCGTTATTAGCGAAAATGGTCTAGGGGCATTTGATAAATTAGAAGATGGTAAAGTCCATGATCCATATCGAATTGATTATTTAAGAGAACATATTAAAGAACTTAAAAAAGCGTGTGATGATGGATGTCGTGTTATTGCTTATTGTACTTGGTCTTACACTGATTTATTAAGCTGGTTAAATGGATATCAAAAACGTTATGGTTTTGTTTACGTTGATCGTGAAGAAGATGAAAATAGCGGAACGTTAGATCGTTATGAAAAAGATTCATATTACTGGTATCAAAATGTAATTAAAACTAACGGTGAAGAATTATAGGAATAGCCAAATAGCTATTCCTTTTTGTCTATATAAATTATTTATTTTGAAAATTATAATAAACAAAGATAGTCAATAAAACTATTTGTGATTAGGAATCAAGATCTTAGCACTAAAAAAGAGATTATCTTGATCAAAAAATAATTTACCATGATACTTTTCAATGATTTTTTGACAAGAAATAATTCCTAAACCATGAAAATCTTTATTTTCCTTAGAAGTCAATAAATGAGGATTATTGTTTAAAATAGCTTCATTAATTGTATTTTTAATTGTTAAATAGAAAAACTCCTCAATTATCCCAGCACTAACCATTACTTGACATTTAGGATTAGGTTTACAGTTTTCAAGCGCATTTTGAAATAAATTACCAAAGACAATAAATAAATCTTCATTATCAATCGGAATTAATTCTAAGTTATCACAAGTAATTCTAATATTTTTTTCTTCAATTAACTTAGATTGTAAAGCAATACAATAATCAATCACATCATTTCCACTAATGACAGTTCTTTGAAAATTGTTTAACTCATTTAATTGACTTAAAATAATTTTTCGACAGTTTTGATAATGTTGTTGATCTAATTCATATAATAGATTGTTTAAAAGATGATGAAGATCGTGTTTTATTTTTTTTGTTTGTTTAATTGTTTCTTTTGATAGATAATAATTTTTCTTTTTCTCTTCTAAAACATTTAGTAATAACTGTTTTTGGTATAAAAGTTTAGACTGTTGATATGATTCTTTAAATAATGCAATGATAATTATTGTAAAAACAACGATTATCATTAACATTAAACTAAGATCATGGTTACTTAATAATAAGTCTAAATATAAAGAACTGGTTAAAATTAAAAAGATAAAAGCAAAATTAATAAAAAAGTTGAAATATAAATGTAAACACAGTTTATTAGTTGTCAGAGTAAATAAAAAACATATCCGACTAAGCATAATAAAATAACTGAAATTTAAATCATTAAAGTTAAACATAATTGATTCTAATAACATAAATAAATTAAAGACAATGGTCAAAATAGTAATTAAATAATCTTTTAGTTTTAAGTGCTTTAATAATAGCGAAAGATAAATATCCATGATCAGTAAATCAATCATAAAATAAAAGATATTTAGTTTTAATAAATTAGCTAGATTGATGGAAATAAATGAAATAATAGTAAACAGGCATAAAAGAAAATAATTCTTTTTTAAGTAAATTAAATTAATTAGAAAAAGAGTAGTAAATGAAGCTAATAAGTTAATTATCAAAGTTAAATAATTGCTCATAATAACTTACTAATATAATTAAAACGCGACTCTTTTACTAATTTACTTTGACTACGTGCGATATTAAAATAATTTATCCCTATTTTAACCATGTTACTAGTATATTCATCAACATATTGCCAATTGATTAAACGTGTGTTGCTGATCCGAATAAAGCAGCAATTATTGATCTTTTTTTCTAGATTACTTAATTTTTCTCTAATTCGATAGCTGTTATTAATTGTTGTAATGATGCAATAATGGCGATCACTTTGGATATATTTAATTTGATTTAAGAGAATTTTTTGAAAGTCACTATTGATTTTTATGATCAAAGTATTATTTTGCTGTTCTAGTTTTTCGACTAATTCTTGAATTAATCGTTTGATCATTATAGCTAATTCATTTTTTTTAATAAACTGATAAGGATGAACACTATAAGCATTATAAAACTGTTCATCATGATTACTAATGAAAATAATCATAGTGTTTTTATGTTGTTTTAAATACTCTCTTGCAAGATCAATTCCATTTTTAGGCATATCAATATCTAAAAACAAAACGTCATAGATTTGCTGTAAGTCAAACTGATCAACAGCGTTAAAACAAGCAATTTGATAAGCTAATTGATATTTTTTGATTTCATGATTGATCGCTTCATAAATTATCATCAAATCTTCTTTATTATCATCAATAATGGCAATTTGCATAACTATTCCTCCTAATTTAATTATATTAAATTCTAAGCAAACCCGTCAAATAAATACAGTAGTGATTCTTGCCATAAAAATACCAAAGTTGCCAACAATATTGTTATCTATTAACGATTAGTTATCATTAAATTAAGTAGTAGAAAATAATAAGGAGATAATCATGAAAATAGTTAAAAAGATTGGTATTTTAATAATCATTGTTATGGTTGGCTGGTATTCATTAAATAAGTATATGACATCAGGAGTTGAAGAGGATTTTTTTACCGATATTTACTTATATTTATGGAATGGAAATTTAAATATTGCTTTTTTCTTGGTTTTTTTGCTTGGTTTTCAAGAACTTTGTGTAATTGACAGTTATCAATTAGTAAATAATGGCTTTGACAAAAAGATGATTGTTCGTCTTGGATATTTAAAATATTATTTTCATCAATTTAAAACTATAATTGTAAAAAGTATTGGCTATTATTTATTGATCCATGTAGTTTTTTTGTTTAGTGAATTAATGATTTACGGCTACCAGGAAGTTAGTGAGCTAGATAAGTTTAAATATCAGTTATTTAACGAGAATCCGTTAAGTAATTTAATTATTTATATTCTTTTATCAGCAATCGGTGTTGCTATTTTTAACTGCTTAATTTTTTCTTTTAGTACACTAATAAAAAATAAATATGTTTTTCGTTTTTTACCATTAATATTTTTATTTGCCAGTATTTTACTTTCAGCACTAATTAGTCCATTAATTCAAGGAGTCTTGGGGTATGATGAGTTAGTTAAAACGATAGCTTTAAGTTTAATGATTATCAGCATTCTTGAACCAGGAATGGTATTTATGCGTTATGGTTATTTATCATTTAGTCTAGCTGTTATTTGGTATTTAATGATTACAGGTTTAGTTATCTTGGTTACTAAAAAGATGAGGCAACGTTATGATGAATAAGCTAAAAAGAATGGTTATTTATTTACTGGTATCCTATCTATCCATTTTTTATTTGTTTAAGCAAAGTGCCATTGAAAATATTGATTATTTAGTTATTACCGCTAGTTTATTTGCCTTTTTAATTAATAATTTATTTTTGTCTTTTCAATTCTTTGACATTAATCAATTTTATGCAATTAATGTATTTATAATAATTAGAATATCTAAAAATGTTTTTAGGAAAATGGTCGTAAAAAGAATCTTTGATAATACGTTAATAGTACTTATCTTTGCTTATATCATTCCTATTTTTACTTTTTATGATCGTTTATATAGTTTGATGACTACTCTAATTTATCTAATGATTCTTTATCTTTTGTTTTGTATCTATGATTTATTGATTATTGTTTCTTTTGAAATCAATAATAATATCTTAAAACTATTATTAAGATTTCTGCCGTTTATATTAAATATCATGATCCAAATTAATTTTTTTCAATATTTTTATCAAATAATAGGAGGAGTTTTATGATCAAGATTAAAAACGTAACTAAACAGTTTCATAATAATTTAGTATTAGATAAAATAAATTTAGATATTGAAGAGGGAGCATTAGTTAGGATAGTTGGTCAAAATGGCTGTGGCAAATCAACGTTATTAAAAATATTAGCGGGGTTATTAAAAGCAGATGATGGAAAAATTACTTTTGATAAATCAAAAAATATTGGAGCAGTAATTGAAAATCCGGCATTTATTGAAAATGAAACACTAGAATATAATTTAAAGTTTTTATATGAATTGAAAAATAAATTCGATTATGATAAAGTGAACAAACTTTGCCAATATTTTAATCTAGATTTAAAATCAAAAACTCTAATTAAAAAATATAGTTTAGGGATGCGTCAAAAAGCAGCTATTATTCAGGCCGTTATGGAAGAGCAAAATATTATTTTATTAGACGAACCAACTAGAGGACTAGATCAAGCAAGTATACGACAGTTTAATCAATTAATTGATCAGTTGCATCACCAAAATAAAACGATTATTATCTGCGCTCATGATGGAGTAGATGCAATAAAGTTTACCCAAGTATTAAAGTTAGAAAATGGAAAAATTAGTAAGATATCGTAAATACACTTTTTTAATTGTTAGTTTGATAATTAGGCTTATTATTTATGGGATAACTAATGATAATTATCAACGATATTTATATTTAACTCAGGATTGTCCCCGTTCTTTAGTTGATTTTGCCATCATGTCTTTATTATTAATCGTAGAGATTATTTTTATCATTAATTATGTTCTAGATTATCTTAATATCGAATTATGGGTGTTACTTAGATTAAATAAACAAGAATATTTAATGATGATCATTAAACGAGTTTTATTAGTAAATGTTTTGTTGATGCTAGCGAGTAGTGTAATTATTTTATTGATGAAAGTGAATTTTGTTTATTTATTAATTGATCGGTTGGTTTTATTATTTTTTTCAATGATAAGTACATTAATTTTAATCAAATATCAAAGAAATATTTGTTATATTTTTTTATATTTGATGATGATTATTTTCCGGTTATTATATTAAAAAGAAGAATTTATCTGTTTAAAGATAAATTCTTCGCTTATTAATTAATCAGATAAATCTTCTCCGTTAGATGCAATAACTTTTTTATACCAGTAGAAAGAATCTTTACGATAACGATTTAAAGTTTTAAGATCGAATTCATCACGATCAACATAGATGAAGCCATAACGTTTAACCATACCTTCATGAGTAGAAATTAAGTCAATGGCAGACCAAGGACAATATCCCATCATTTCTACACCGTCAGTAATTGCTAGTTGGATCTGTTCAATATGTTTTCTTAGATATTCAATCCGATATTGATCATGAACTTTACCATCTTCAGTTAATTTATCATAAGCACCTAATCCGTTTTCAGTAACGATCATTGGTAAACGGTAACGAGAATACATTTCTCTCATTGTAGCTCTAAATCCCATTGGATCAATTTCCCAACCGAAATCAGTATGTGGCAAGTTTTTATTGGCAGCGCCTAAATAAACGCCTTCTTCCATTCTCGTTTTTTGCTGGTCATGTCCAAATGTTTCTTTAACATCATCACCACACCATTGAACAGTTGCTGTTGAATAATAGTTGAATCCAATAAAATCAGGATGACCATTTTTCAAGATTTCCATATCACCATCTTCAATAACTGGAGTAGCGTTACGTTTTTCCATGAAAGCCCAAGCTAGATTATTATATTCACCATAAACAGCCATGTCTAAATATAACCAGTTTCTAATAGCATTTAAGTTTTGAGCAGCTAAATTGTCTTCTGGTTTACAAGATGCTGGATAAGCAAGCGCAATGTTTGGAGCTGGTCCAATTTTTCCACCAGGAACCATTTCATGGCATAATGCCATTGCTTTTGCCTGAGCTACTAGCATATGATGGTTTTGTTGATATAAGCTTTTATATTTATCTGGTCCTGTTAATTTAGTTGTACCGATAATATCTCCTGATAAAATTAAAACATTTTGTTCATTGATCGTTAACCAGTATTTAACACGATCACCAAAGTTTTCAAACATAACTTTAGCGAAATTAACGAACCAGTCAATTGATTCTCTTTTTTCCCAACCACCGCGTTCTTCTAATGCTTGTGGTAAATCAAAATGGAACATGGTTACTAATGGCTCCATGTTGTATTTTAAACATTCATTAATGACATTGTTGTAGAATTCAATTCCTTTAGGATTAACAGCACCAGTTCCTTCAGGTAAAATTCTTGACCATGAGATTGAAAAACGATAAGTTTTAAATCCCATTTCTGCCATTAAAGCAATATCTTCTTGATAACGATGGTAATGATCAGCACAAACAGTTAAATCAGAAGTTCCTTCAGGCACCTCTTTAACGTCTTGTACTGATGGTCCTTTACCATCTTCTAAATTTGCTCCTTCAACTTGATAAGCTGAAGTAGAAGCACCCCATAAAAAGTCTTTAGGGAATGGTTTTAAATTTTTATGTATCATATATGTATTTCCTCCTTGCAAGTTATTATATCGTAAATATTAATTTATCTAGTAGATTTCCTATAAATGAAAAAGTTTTTATTATTACTACTAAAAATTACCGTTATATCCAATTAATGATAAAAACACATTAAATTTTTTTGATGTATGTTGACAGAATAATTATCAGCAATATATAATTATATATATCAAAAATATTTGATGTGAAAAGAGGGTAATATGAAAGAAAAATACAAAGAAGATGCTAAGATCTTTAAAGCACTTTGTGACGAAAAAAGATTATGGATTCTTGATTTATTAAGTGATGGTGAAAAATGTGCCTGTGTATTAATTGAAAAAACTGGAATAGCTCAATCAGCATTGTCTTATCACATGAAAATCTTAGTTGAATCAAAGATCGTAAAAAGTCGTCAAGAGGGTAAATGGACTCATTATAGTTTAGATGCGAAAGGTATTGAAAACGCTAAAGAACGTTTGAATGAAATTACTAAAAGTGTTTTATAAATAAAGTCATATTAATGGCTTTTATTTATCATCAATACATCAAAAAAATTTGATATGTAATAGGAGGTATTAATTAGCGTGATTTTAAGTTTTATTCAAGATCAGTTATTAGGAATGAAGTGGTTAAATGAGGTTATTGGTAATTTTTTAACTATGTTAGGTCTTGATATTTATAGTCATTTAGGAAGTAGTATTCAGTTTTTTATTTATGATGTAACTAAAATAACGATTTTGCTTTGTTTACTGATTTTTATTATTTCATATATTCAAAGCTATTTTCCCCCAGAAAGAAGTAAACAAATATTAGGTAAGTTCAAAGGAATTTGGGCCAATATAATTTCTGCATTATTAGGCACAGTAACTCCTTTTTGTTCATGTTCATCAATACCATTATTTATTGGCTTTACAAGTGCCGGTTTACCATTAGGTGTAACTTTTTCGTTTCTTATTTCTTCACCAATGGTGGATATTGGCAGTTTAGTATTGTTGATGAGTATTTTTGGTATCAAGGTTGCCATTGTGTATGTAATTGTTGGTTTGGTGATTGCGGTAATTGGGGGAACGATCATTGAAAAAATGCGTATGGAAAAATATGTTGAAAAATTTATTTTAAATGCTAGCAGTATCGATGTTAATTCACCAGTTTTAACAAAAAGTGAGCGACTTCAATATGCTAAAGAGCAGGTTATTGATACCTTTAAAAAAGTTTTCCCGTATATTTTAGTAGGGGTTGCAATTGGGGCTTTTATTCATAACTGGATTCCAGAAACTTGGGTAGCGAGTATTTTAGGAGGAAAAAATCCTTTTGGTGTGATTCTGGCGACGTTTGTAGGTGTACCGATGTATGCAGATATTTTTGGAACTATTCCAATTGCCCAGGCGCTATTAGCTAAAGGGGCTCTGTTAGGAACTGTTTTATCATTTATGATGGCGGTTACTACTTTGAGTTTACCGTCAATAATCATGTTGAAAAAAGCAGTAAAACCAAAATTATTAGCTTTGTTTATTGGAATATGTGTAATAGGGATCGTTATTGTTGGTTATTTGTTTAATTTATTGGCATTTTTACTTATTTAAAGGAGGCGGTAATTATGAGTACAGTTTTTCATTTTAATATGGTTGTTGAAATTAATCAGTTATTAAAAGGTATGGGTATTGAATATTCTATTCATTCTGTAGGTGGTTGTACATGTAGTGGTTTGGAATTAAGGAGAGATGGTCATGAGTATTCGAAAAATGAGATTATAAGGATTATTAATGATTATTTAGATGATAAATGGATGCGGGTCGTACCTGATAAAAATTATGAAATCTTAAATATTGAATCAAAGTTTGATTATGAAAAATAAAAGGAGCGTAAAATGAGATTTTTTAATAAAAAGAATGAATCTTGCTGTGGTAATTTTAATCAAGAAACAATAGTTAAAAATAATGAAAAAGGAATTAAGATATTAGGAACCGGGTGCAAAAAGTGTAATGCTTTACATACTGCAGTAAAAGAAGCAGTTGATGAGTTACAGCTAGATATAAAAATTGAACACATTAATGATTTTTCACAAATTGCAATGTATGGTATTATTAGTACACCAGCATTAGTTATTGATGAACAAGTTGTTTCCTTTGGCAAAGTTCTAAATAAAGATGAGGTTATAAAAATATTACAAACAAGGAGAAAGTAAATGAAAAAAGTGAAAGTTGCATTTATTTGTGTGCATAATTCATGTCGTAGTCAAATCGCAGAAGCTTTGGGAAAACATCTAGCATCAGATGTTTTTGAAAGTTATTCTGCTGGGGTGGAAACAAAGCCTCAAATTAATCAAGATGCTTTGCGTTTGATCAAAGAAATGTATGCTATCGATATGGAAAAAACACAGTATTCTAAATTGCTTAATGATATCCCTGAAGTAGATATTATTATTACAATGGGATGTAATGTAGAATGTCCACATCTTCCTTGTAAGTATCGTGAAGATTGGGGATTAGAAGATCCAACGGGAAAAGATGATGCAGCATTTAAAGAAGTGATTTTAACGATTCATGAAAAAATTGAAAAACTATCAAAGCAAATTAAAAATAATTCTTTAAAGACTAACTAAAAAGATGGCAAAATGCCATCTTTTAATTAATCAGATAAATCCTCTCCGTTAGAAGCGATAACTTTTTTATACCAGTAGAAAGAATCTTTACGATAACGATCTAAAGTTTTAAGATCAAATTCTTCACGATCGACATAGATGAAACCATAGCGTTTAACCATACCTTCATGAGTAGAAATTAAGTCAATTGCAGACCATGGGCAGTATCCCATCATTTCACAACCATCAGTAATTGCAAGTTGAACTTGTTCTAAATGATCTTGATAGTATTTAATACGATATTGGTCATGTACTTTACCATCTTCTGTTAAAGTATCATAAGCACCTAATCCGTTTTCAGTAACGATCATTGGTAAACGGTAGCGTGAATACATTTCACGAATAGTTGCTCTAAATCCCATTGGATCAATTTCCCAACCAAATTCAGTAGTTGGTAAATAAGGATTTTTATATCCACGATAAACTCCAGCTTCCCCGCGAGCAGTTTGTTGGTCAGCACCAGGATCGCTTTTTTCAGTTCCATCACTAGCTTCACAAGTAGCTGTATTATAATAGTTGAAACCGATAAAATCAGGATGACCATTAGCTAAAGCTTCTGCATCACCAGGAGCAAATGTAGGACAAGCATCATGTTCTTCTAAGTATGCCCATACTAAATTATTATATTTTCCAAATACAGCCATGTCTAAATACAACCAGTTTCTAATTGCGTTATAGTTTTGAGCTGCTAAAACATCTTCTGGTTTACAAGATGCTGGATATACTAATGAAATATTTGGAGCAGGTCCGATTTTAGCACCAGGTAACATTTCATGACATAAAGCCATAGCTTTTGCCTGAGCTACTAACATATGATGGTTTTGTTGATATACTTCTTTAGTAACATTTTCGCATCCTTCTGGAATAGTAAGGGTACCAATTACTGGTCCTACTAATGTTAACATATTTTGTTCATTGATAGTTAACCAGTATTTAACACGGTCACCAAAGTTTTCGAACATCACTTTTGCGAAGTTAACGAACCAGTCAACTGAATCAGGATTAGACCAGCTACCTCTTTCGTCTAAAGCAGCAGGCATATCGAAATGGAACATTGTTACTAATGGTTCAATGTTATATTTTAAACATTCATTAATAACATTATTATAGTATTCGATACCTTTAGGATTAACTTCTCCCGTACCTTGAGGCAAGATTCTTGTCCAGGCAATAGAGAAACGGTAAGTTTTAAATCCCATTTCTGCCATTAAAGCAATATCTTCTTTATAACGATGGTAATGATCAGCACAAACAGTTAAATCAGAAGTTCCTTCAGGTACTTTTTTAACATCTTGGCATGATGGTCCTTTACCATCTTCTAAATTTGCTCCTTCTACTTGATAAGCTGAAGTAGAAGCACCCCACAAGAAATCCTTAGGGAAGGGTTTTAATTTTTTGTGTAACATCTATTTCTTTTCCTCCTTCATATATATATCCTTATTATACTATAAATGAAAATTAAAGTGAAACCGTTTTACAAATTTTGAAAATACAAATAAAATCATGTCTTCATTGAATTTAGACAAATTGTTTAATGGAAATTATTTATACTGTTTTAAAGCATAAATCATTTATTGAAGCATATATATAAATGGTTGATGTTTTGGTATAAAGGAGGAAATGGAGATGTATATTAAGCCGTTATTATTATTGTTGTCGATTGATTTAGGTCTTTTAGCTATAGTTTTGACAATTAGATTTTTTCTTTATCCTTTATATAAATTAAACAAAGAAAAGAAGAAACACCAATTAGACATGCAAAAAACAATTGAAATTAAAGTAATTAAACCAAGTGTTTCCAAACATCAAGAAATAATTTTAAAAGAATGAAGGGAGTTTTTTTATGTGTAATTTACAGGTTAAACAGCAATATTTTGATAAAATCTGTAACGGAAAAATAAAACATATCATTGTTTGTAAAGAAGAAGGGATTAAAGTAGGTGACTGTATTAATTTACAAACGAGAAACAATAAACAGTGTTTAGTAAAAGTTGAATATTTAGATTGTGAAGGGTCACAAATGGCTGAGGATTATTGTATTTTAAAAGTAGAACCAATTTAAAAAGCCCTTATTGCAGGGCTTCCCATTGTTCTAACAGTTCATTTAATTCATTTTCAAGATCAGCAATTGTAGCACTTAGTTCGTTATATTTTTGATAATCATTAACGATTTCATCACTATGCAATTGTTTAGTTAGATCATTGATTTGATTTTCTAAAGTAGAAATTTGATTTTCTACTTTTTTTATTTTGTTTTGTTGCTTACGGAAAATGGCATTTTGCTGCTTCATGTTTAGATAATCCGTATTTTGCACTTTAACCGGCTTTTCGTTAAGTTTATGAGTAATATATAAATCATAATTACCATTATAACTAATAGCCTGATTACTAGTTAATTCGATTACGCGTGTAGCTACTTTATTAATAAAATAACGGTCATGGCTAATAAAGAAAATCGTTCCTTCAAATTGATTTAAAGCATCTTCTAAGACTTCTTTAGAAGCAATGTCTAAGTGGTTAGTTGGTTCATCAAGAATCAAGAAATTTGCTTGTTTTAATAAAATCGTAGTTAAAACAACCCGGCTTTTTTCACCGCCTGATAATAAAGAAATTTCTTTAAAAACATCTTCACCTTTAAAATTAAACAAGGCAAGGCTGTTTCTAATTTCAGTGTTCGTTAAATTAGGAAAAGTATCCCCAATTTCATCAAAGATCGTTTTGTTTAATGAAAGAGTGCTATGCTCCTGGTCATAATAAGCAACATCAACTTTGCTGCCAAATTTAACTTTACCAAGATAGGGAACAATTTGATTTAAAACAGTTTTAAATAAAGTAGTTTTCCCAATTCCATTATCACCAACTAGAGCAACTCGTTCTTGTTTTTTGATATCAATATTAATATTTTGAAATAAGATTTGGTCAAATTTGACCGCTAAATTTTCAACTTTTAAAACATCAAAACCAGATTCCCGTTTAGGTTTAAAATTTAAAGTAATGGTATCTGGTAAGTTTTCTGGTTTTTCAATAATTTCCATCTTAGCCAGTTGTTTTTCTTTAGATTCAGCCCGTTTTACTTGTTTTTCACGATTATATGATTTTAAAGTGTCAATACTTTCCTGGATTCGTTTGATTTCTCTTTGTTGATTGATATAGTGTTTAAGATCAATCGCACGCTGTTTCTTTTTTTGCATTGAATATTGTTCATATTTACATTTATAAAGCTTACTTTTACCATTTTCAATTTCAACGATCTTATTAGAAACTTGATCGATTAAATAACGGTCATGGCTGACAACTACGATTGCATTAGGATAATTTTTTAAATAATTTTCTAAAAAGTTGATTGCACTATTATCTAAATGGTTAGTGGGTTCATCTAAAAGCAATAGCTTTGGTTCTTGTAATAATAATTTAGCTAAAGCTAGACGTGTTTTTTGACCACCAGATAAAACATTGACAGGATAATCAAATTCATCTTCACTAAACCCTAGCCCTTTTAAGACCCCAGTAATTTTACTAGGATAGCTATAACCGTTTTGATCATTAAAGGTTTGGGTTAATTGATCATATTCGTTTAAGATTTGACTATTATGGTCATTTGCCATTAATTCTTCTAGTTTGCGTAAGCGCTGTTCAATTAAAATTAACGGTTCAAACACCGATAAAACATTTTGATATACCGTTTTTCTCAAATCCAGATCATGATGTTGTTTTAAATAACCAATCGTTAATTCTTTGTTGCAAAAAAGATTACCACTATCATAATCCTCTTCACCAGTAATGATCTTTAAGATTGTTGTTTTCCCGGCCCCATTAACACCGATAATTGCAATTTTATCATGATTATCAATTTTAAAAGTTATATCCTTTAATAAAGGTATTCCCTGAAAGGATTTTTGAATATTTGAACATTCTAATAACATATCTATCACCGCTAGTTATTCTATCATATTTTAAAGGTTATTTATAGTTTATTAGTTAAATCTGCAAGGGTATAATTATCTAAATAATCATTGATTACTTGATTTAACCCTTCATAGAAACTAATAGTTGGACAGTTTTGAAACCGGGGACATTGATTAGGCTTATTTTCTAAACAGCTGACACAGGCAATGGGTCCTTCAAGTACCGTTAGGATTTCTTTGATCTTATAGTCTTGAAGGCTCCTGGTAAGTTTATAACCGCCATGGCTGCCACGGATGCTTTTAATTAAGTTATTTTTAGTTAAAGGCTTAACGATTTGTTCCAAATATTTAATGGAAATATTTTGTCGTTTAGAAACATCTTTTAAAGAAACATTACCATCACTTTGATGCTTAGCTAAATCAATCATTAAACGCAAAGCGTAACGTCCTCTTGTCGAAATTTTCATGCAATCACCTCGCTATAAATATATCATAATCATTACTTAAATACGATATTTTCAATTAGCTTTTAAAGATAAAAAATAAGGGTTGTGAATAAAAATAGAGTTTGTTATAATCTAAACAATTTTGATAAATTTCATAATAATATTTTCTAGTTTAAAAATTGTTGATAAGGGTTGTAATCAAGATTGTTTTTTTGTATAATTGTATGCAACATTGAATAATTGGAGGGTATAATCGATATGGGTATGAATTTAGCATACAAAATTCTAAGCAGTAAACTCAAAGATGGAAAATTAGTACCAGGTGAACAAATTGGAATTCAAATAGATCAAACTTTGACTCAGGATTCAACTGGGACAATGGCTTATTTGCAATTAGAAGCAATGAATATAAAACACGTTGCCGTAGAAAAAGCGGTTGCTTATATTGATCATAATATGTTACAAACCGGATTTGAAAACATGGATGATCATGAATTTATTCGTAGTGTGGCTAAAAAACATGGAATTGTTTTTTCAAAACCAGGTAATGGAGTGTGCCATCAATTACAATTAGAAAACTTTTCAAAACCAGGTAAAACTTTAGTTGGATCAGATTCACATACACCAACATGTGGTGCCATGGCCATGATTGCAATTGGGGCTGGCGGATTAGATGTGGCCGTAGCGATGGCAACTGGTAAATATTATTTACAATGTCCAAGTGTGGTAAAAGTCAATTTAACAGGAACTAAAGCACCTTGGGTTAGTGCTAAAGATATTATTTTGTATATTTTACAACAATTAACCGTTAAAGGCGGTGTTAATAAAATTATTGAATATACTGGTGATGGAATTGCATCATTATCATTAACAGATCGGGCAACGATTTGTAATATGGGAGCAGAACTGGGAGCAACTACTTCAATTTTCCCAACTGATCAAAGAACTAAAGATTATTTGATTCAACAAGGCCGTGAAGAAGATTATGTTGAAATGAAAGCTGACGATGATGCTACTTATGATCAAGAGTTAACCGTTGATTTAAGTACCTTAGTACCAATGACTGCTAAACCACATAGTCCTGATGCGGTAGTACCAGTTAAAGATTTACAAGGGATGAAAATTAATCAGGTTGTAATTGGTTCATGTACGAATTCATCTTTTGCTGATATGATGAAGGCAGCCAAAATCTTAAAAGGGCGTAAAGTAGCTGATCATGTTTCTTTAGTAATTGCCCCTGGTTCTAGTTCAATTTTAGCGATGCTTTCACAAAATGGAGCTTTAGCGGATATGGTTCATGCTGGAGCTAGAATTTTAGAATGTGGCTGTGGTCCATGTATCGGAATGGGACAGGCACCACTTTCAAAAGGAGTATCTTTAAGAACAATTAATCGTAACTTTAAAGGACGTTCGGGAACTAATGATGCTAGTGTATATTTAGTATCCCCAGAAATTGCCGCATTGAGTGCCATTAAAGGATACTTGTCACAAGAATTTGAAGATGATATGTATTTAGCTGATGTACCAAATACACCTTTTATTAAAAATGCGAATTTCTTTCTTGATGAATATGATGAAAATAATGAAGTGTATATGGGACCAAATATTAAACCAGTACCTCGTGGTGACAAAATTAATGATGAAATTAGCGGTAAGGTAGTATTAAAAGTTGGTGATAATATTTCTACGGATCATATTGTTCCTTCAGATAGTAAATTATTACCATATCGTTCTAATGTACCGCATTTAGCTAAATATTCATTTAGTAAAGTTGATCCGGAATTTTATGATCGGGCAATTGCCAATGGCGGTGGATTTATCGTTGGCGGTGATAATTATGGACAAGGAAGTTCAAGAGAACATGCGGCTTTAGTCCCTAATTATTTAAAGATCAAAGCGATTTTTGCGGTATCTTTTGCGCGAATTCATCGTTCTAATTTAATTAATAATGGAATTTTACCATTAGTAATTGAAGCTAAAGATCAAGAATTCTTCAATGATCAAGATAATTATAAAATTGTTAATATTAAAGAAGTAGTTGAACAAGGTGGCAAAGTAAAAGTTATCAATGAAACAACTAATGATTTTATTGAAGCAACGCTTACTTTATCACCACGGGAAAAAGTAATGATCAACTATGGTGGTTTATTAAATGCAATTAAAGAATTGGGTGGTGATTTTTAATGAAAGCTGTTTTAATTCCTGGAGATGGAATCGGTAAAGAGATTTCTAAAAGTGTTGTTGAGATAACTAAAGCGATGAATTTAGATATTGAATGGTTAGAATACCAGGCTGGAGCTGAATATGCCAGTGTTAGCAAAGAAGTATTTGAACCTGGTTTGGTAGATGCTATCAAAGAATATAAATGGGCTTTAAAAGGACCAACAGCAACGCCAATTGGTACGGGGTTTAGAAGTGTTAATGTGGCTTTAAGACAACAGTTTGCTACTTATGCCAATGTCCGGCCAATTAAATCATTTAAAGGAATCAATTCGCGTTATGATGATATTGATTTAGTAATTATTCGTGAAAATACGGAAGACTTATATAAAGGGATTGAATATATGATTAATCCCGATATGGCTAATGGGGTTAAATTAATTACCCGTCAAGCTAGTGAAAAAATAGCTCGCTATGCCTTTGAATATGCTAGAAATAATGGTCGTAAAAAAGTTACTGCAGTACATAAGGCAAATATCATGAAATATACTGATGGATTATTTTTAGAAGCATTTAGAGATGTTGCTAAAGAATATCCAGAAATTGAAACTCAAGAAGTAATTGTTGATAATATGTGCATGCAATTAGTTATTCGTCCGGAAACTTTTGATGTACTAGTAGCACCAAATCTATATGGTGACATCGTATCTGATTTATGTGCTGGATTAATTGGTGGACTAGGTTTTGCACCAAGCGGTAATATTGGCGATGAATATCGGATTTATGAAGCTGTTCATGGTAGTGCTCCAGATATTGCGGGTAAAGGGATTGCGAATCCAAGTGCCTTATTATTAGCATTTGCTTTAATGTTAGAAGCATTAGGAAAATTAGACGAAGCGAATCAACTACGCGATGCATTAGCTAAAGTAGTAGCTGAAGGTAAGGTAATTACTCCAGATATTGGTGGTCAGGCTACAACTGATGAGTTTACAGCAGCAATAATTGAAAAGTTAGGGTAGGTTATGGCAAAAAATATTTTAGAAAATACAGGACATGGGTCCTTAGGAAATAAGATTTTTACTGTATTACGTGATAAAATTTTAAATGAAGAATATACTAAAGGACAAAAATTAAACGAAGTAGCTTTGGCTAAGCAATTAAATATTTCTCGAACACCAGTTCGTGAAGCTTTAAAACAGCTCGAATTAGAAGGATTAGTTAAAAGTATTCCTAATAAAGGAGTCTATGTTTTAGGCTTTTCCCATCGGGATATTGATGATATGTTAGAAATTCGCTATGCCTTAGAAGGTTTAGCAATCCAGCTGGCAATCGAACGAATCAATGATGAACAGCTTGGAAAAATTAAAGAAGTTTATGATTTAATGGAATTTTATGCTAGTAAAAACGATCAAGAAAAGTTCAATGAATTAAATATTGCTTTCCATGAAGCAATCTATTGTGCAACCCAATCAAAATATTTTGAACAGTTATTATCAGATATTAATTACTATATTCATGTTACATCAAGACATTCAATTAAACAGCCTGATCGTTTGGTTTCTGCAGCCAAAGAACATCAGGAAATTTACGAAGCAATTTTAGCTCGTGATAAAAATCTGGCTAAAGAAAAGATTCAAAAACATATTCGTAAGACTCAGATGTTAGTTCGTAATTATTATGAAAGCAAGGAAAAAGAGGCTGAAAATAATCAAAATGGATAAAACTATCGTGATGATAGTTTTTTCTTTTTATTAAAATAAGTATTTTTTCATTTGCAATAATGTTAAGATATAGATAACTAGGAGGGCTATTATGATTCATTTTGAAAGAGAAGTAGTGGAAGTAGAATTTATTGAAGAAATGTTAAAGATGTTTCATCATGTCAATGTGGGGATCAATGGTGAAGATGGGTATCCTTATGTAGTACCATTAAATTATGGCTTTGAAATTAATGAAGATAAATTAATCGTTTATACTCATTTTATGAAACGGGGATTAAAAGTAGATTTAATCAAAAAAGATCCTCGTGTCTGCTTAGAATTTAGTGCTTTTAATGATTTTCCTGATCGTAAATACAAAGGACATTATCATGATTATCGTAGTGTGATTGCTAAAGGAACAATGAAATTAGTTGATGGAAATCAAGATTATGATACTTTTAAAAAGGGCTATGATTTATTATATGTATGTAATAATCGGGAAATTAAACCGTTAGAAGACCGTCCGGCTATTCCACCCATGTATATTGGTGTAATTGAATGTGATATGGCTAATGTTACGGCCAAATCTGAATTTCCAATTCGTAAAAAAGAAGATGTTCCTTTTGTCGATGTTTATAGTCAAGAAATTGATGAAGAACCGTTTGATATTTCGGATATCATTGCCGCTAGAAAAAAATGATAGTAAAAAGAGTGGACTTACCACTCTTTTATAATGTCTTTAATTAGTATTGTAAAGTTCTTTTCTGCTTTATTTGCAGTTTCGATAACTTCTTCATGATTCAACTTTTGCGTTGATAAACCAGCAGCTTTATTAGTAATTAAAGAAATACCTAATGTTTTCATACCGCAATGGTTGGCAACGACCGCTTCAGGAACGGTTGACATTCCCACCGCATCACCGCCTAAAACTTTAAAAGCCTGGATTTCGGCTGGTGTTTCATACATCGGTCCTTGAGCGTAAGCATAAACACCTTCAGTCAATGAAATATTATTCTTTTTAGCGACTTTTAAAGCTAATTCTCGAAGTTCTTGATTGTAAGTTTCGCTCATATCAGTAAAACGAGGACCAAATTCATCTAAATTAGGACCGCGTAATGGACTTTCCATAAATAAGCTAATATGATCTTTGATTAACATTAATTGACCAGGATTTAAATCATCACGAATCCCGCCACTGGCGTTGGTTAAGATAAGATTTTCAATTCCTAATCGTTTAAAAACACGAATTGGTAATGTTACAATTGACATATCATTACCTTCATAATAATGAAACCGCCCTTTCATGGCAATAACCGTTTTTCCCTCCAATGATCCAATAACCAGTTTACCAGCATGACCAGCTAAATTAGATATTGGAAAATGGGGTATATCACGGTAGTCTAATTCAATTGGGTTTTTGATTGCATCAACTAAATGCCCTAAACCAGAGCCTAAAATAATCGCAAGATCAATTTTCCCATGATATTGCGACTTGATGTAATCAGTTGCTTCATTGATTTTAATATACATACGTTGTACCTCCTGACTTCAATTATAGCATAAACTTTTTAAATGTATTATAATGAAAACATAAAAATTATAAAGAATATTTAAATCGTTTATTATATAATCTAATAAATTATAACATATTTATTAGGGTAGGAGGGAAAAATAATGAATCCATTAAATTATTGTCTAGAACAAACTGAATTAAAGGAAAGTAAAGTTTTTCGTGATGCTATTCATAATTATATTTATGTTGATCAGCCTCTTATCCTTGAATTAATTGATACTCCAGAAATGCAGCGTTTGAAAAGAATTAAGCAGTTAGGTGGGGTTCATCAAGTTTATCAAAGTGCTGAACATTCGCGGTTCACTCATTCTTTAGGAGTTTATCATGTTGTTTTAAAAATGATCAACGATACGATTCTTAAAGATGTTTTAAGTGATTATGATAAGTTAACCGTAATGTGTGCCGCTTTATTACATGATATTGGCCACGGTCCGTTTTCTCATTGTTTTGAAGAAGTATTTAAAAGCAGCCATGAAGAATATACAATTAGAATCATTAATGGTCATAGCCAGGTTCATCAGGTTTTAGAAAGTTTTCATCAAGGTTTTTCAAAACAGGTTAGCAGTATTATTACCAAAGAACATTCTAATAAGATCTTAGTGCAAATGGTATCTAGTCAACTGGATTGTGATCGGATGGATTATTTATTACGGGATTCTCATTTTACGGGAACTATTTATGGTCATTTTGATATGGCACGGATTCTTCGGGTTTTGCGGGTATACGATGGCAAGATCGTTTTTAAAGAATCAGGGGTTCAGGCAATCGAAAACTATATTTTAGCTAGATATCATATGTATTGGCAGGTTTATTATCATCCAATGGGACGCAGTTATGAACAAATTTTAATGAGTATATTTAAACGAATCAAAGATTTATATTTACAAGGATTTGATTTAGGGGATATTCGTTATTTAGTACCGTTTATTAATGGTAATGTTAGTGAAGCGGATTATTTGAAATTAGATGAAAGTATTATTTTATATTATTTTACAGTATTTAAAGAATCTAAAGATCCTATTTTAGCGGATTTATGTGATCGGTTTTTAAATCGGCGGTTATTTAATTATTGCGATTTAGTTGATGCTGATGATATCGAAGTAATCAAAAAACGGTGTATTAAGCTGGGTTATGATCCTAAGTATTATGTTTTATTTGATGATCAAAGTCAAATTCCTTATTTTATTAGTCATGATGAACTTAGTGAGATTGAAATATTAGTCAATGGTAAATTGCGTTTTTTACCGGAAGTTTCCGAAATCGTTGGAGCGATTATTAAAGCAAAGAAAAATAAAGATGATCAAAAGATATTTTATCCCGAAGGATAAACTTCGGGATCATTCTTTTTTAAACCAGTAAACAATACCGTTTTCATCAACATCACCAGTTAAGGGATTGATAGCAATTTGCTGCAACTTTGAAGTTGGCTGATACCATTTAGTTGTTTTAATTTCATTTGTATATTTTAAAATATCAACAACGGTTTTTTTAGCGACGGTTTTATCTTCAGTAGTAGTCATTTTCCGATTATCATCATAACCAACCCAACTGGCAACTAAAATATCGGGATTATAGCCAACGGCAAGATTATCATAATCGGTACTTCCAGTTTTACAGGCATTAACGTTATCAAGTTTATAAGCGGCCATAGTTGCCTGGAGATAGGTACTAAAAGTATCATTAAAACTAGAAGTTAATAATTGTGACAAGACTAAACAGGTATCCTGATTTAACATCTTTGTATCATCACTTTGATGCTGATATAAGATCTTTCCTTCATCATTGGTAATCTTTTCAATCAGATAAAGATGATTATAAACGCCTTCACTGGCAATACAGTTATACATATTCGCTAAATTATAAATATTGGTATTTAAAGTACCTAGAGCTAATGAAGCATTAGCTTTAACATCATCAATGCCAAATTTTTTAATTAAAGCGGCGAGATTTTCTTCGCCTAAAAACAAATGGGTTTTAACGGCATAAATATTATCTGATACCGCAATTGCCTGGGCTAAAGTAATATCCTGATAAGCATATTTATCATTAAAATTACCAGGGCTATAAGTAGTATTATCATCTAATTTAAAAGTCGTCGGTTCGCATAAAAAAGTAGTAGTCGGAGTAAAACCATTTTCAAGCGCTAAATAGTATAATAACGGTTTAACGGTACTGCCAATTTGCCGATTGGCTTTAGTAGCCCGGTTATATTGTGAAATTGCATAATCTTTACCACCGGTTAAAGCTAATACTTTACTAGTATAAGGTTCAACAACGATACTAGCGGTTTCTACTTCACTGTCTTTAGTATATTCACTGGCGCTATTTGCTAAAACATCTTGATAGTCCTGGTTAAAAGTAGTATAAATGTTTAAACCTTGATTTAAATAAGTATTATTATAAAAACCTAATTCCTCTAATTCATCAATAACGGCATCTTTGTAATAATTATTAGCGATATTTTCATCAGTTTGATGAACTTTAGCTAAATTTAGATCACTAGCTAATACTTTTTCTTTTTGACTTTCACTAATTTCATCACAATTGATCAAAGCATCTAAAACTAAACTTTGACGTTTACGCGAAGCTGTTTCATCATTTAATGGCGAATAGTAAGTAGGACCATTAACAACCCCCGCTAGCATGCTGCTTTCGTTTAGATCTAATTCTTTAGCACTTTTACCATAAAAATACTGAGCAGCATTTTCAATCCCATAAATACCATGACCAAAATAAACATTATTAATATAACCCTCAAGAATTTCATCTTTACTTAAATGTGTTTCTAACTGCATCGTTAAAAAAGCTTCTTTGATTTTTCGTGACCATGATTTTTCATTAGTCAAATAAAGCAGCCGGGCATATTGCTGGGTGATGGTACTGGCACCTTGAGCCGTATCTTGAGTAGTTAAATTTACTTTGATGGCACGTACGATTCCAATTGGATCAAAACCACGATGTTGATAAAAGCGCTGATCTTCAATGGCAATGATGCTTTTTAAAAAATAATCGCTAACTTCATCAAGGCTGACATAATGACCGGCATAATCATTGATTGACTGGTAAAAGATACTATCAGTATCATCATATAATTTTAAATAACGATTTTTATTTAAGTCAGGTTCACCCATACAATAGGCAACAACATAAAAAGATAAAGCGAGAGTAAACATTCCCGCTAGCGAAAAGACTAAGATTTTGATTACTTTTTTCATTTATTAACTCACCAAAAGTATTCTTGCCTTATTTGTGTTATAATATGCACTAACATCAAAGGTTTTTATGAAAGGTTGAAGATGATGAAAAGATTAATAAAGTTGAATTATCACAGTGTGTTTAAATATGAACATGACCAGGAGTCATTTAAGTATAATGACGTTGCTTATTTAGAAGAAAAAGATGAGCGAACAGTTATTAGTTTTGATCAAGTTAAAATTGTTTTAAAAGATAATGAAGTTATTTTACATAACGCTAATGGAATCTTACGATTAAAGCAGGGTAGTGAGATTTTAAATCATTATCAGGTTCCTTATGGTACTTTAGAGTTAAAAACGCGTTTAATTAGTTATGAAACTGGTGATAGTATTAAAATAAAATATGAATTATATGATGGTATAAATTTATTAAGCCGGGTTTATATTTTAATTAAATATCAAATTTTGGAGAATTAAAGATGCGAATTTTAAAGATCTTACAAAATCGAATCGTAGTGCTAGTTACTTTAATTGGACTACAGATTATTTTAATTGCTTTAGGAATGCGTTATTTATTTTATGATGCGACGATTTTAAAAGCCATTTCAATTACCATTAGTTTATTAGTTACTTTATATATTATAAATAAAGATGATGACGATTCGGGTTATAAAATTATTTGGCTGATTCCAATTCTAGTGTTTCCGGTTTTTGGGGGTATTTTGTATTTGGTTTTTGGTAATAAAAAACCAGCTAAAAAGTTACAAGATGCTTATTTAAGTCAAGATGAAGCAATGGAATCGTGCTGTTATCCAAATAACATTCAAGAAAATATTGCAGATGAAGGAATTAAAGGACAGGTTAATTATTTAGTCGATCAAGAATTTCCGGTTTATGATAATAGTGAGGTTAAGTATTATCCCTTAGGTGATTGTGCTTTTCCTGATTTATTGGCGGAATTAAAAAAAGCTAAGCATTTTATTTTTATGGAATATTTTATTGTCCAGGAAGGTGAAATGTTTGATCAGGTATTGGAAATATTAAAACAAAAGGTTAAAGAGGGTGTAGAAGTCCGGTTTATGTATGATGATATGGGTTCTTTAACGATGTTACCATTTCGCTATTATCAAGAACTAGAAAGCTATGGAATCAAAAGTATTGCCTTTAACCATATTGTTCCGTTTCTTTCAATTGTCATGAATAATCGTGACCACCGTAAAATTACGGTTATTGATGGCTGGGTTGGATTTAGTGGCGGTTTTAATTTAGCTGATGAATATATTAACGCTAAAGTTAAATATGGCCATTGGAAAGATACTGGGGTGATGATCAAAGGAGAAGCAGTCTGGAATTTAACGAGATTGTTTTTAGCGACCTGGAATGCTTCATTGCATCAGGTAGAAGATTATGATAAATATCATCCCCGTCATTATTTAATGCCTAAAATTAATCCTAGCGGTTATGTTTTGCCTTATGGGGATTCGCCATTAGATGCTAAACCAGTTGGTAAAAATGTTTATTTAAATATTATTAATCAGGCTAAGCGGTATTTATATATTAATACTCCATATTTAATTATCAATGATGAATTAAAAAATGCGTTATGTTTAGCGGTTTTAAGAGGGGTTGATGTAAGAATTGTGACGCCGGGAATTCCTGATAAAAAAACGGTTTTTAAAGTTACTCGTTCATATTATGAATATTTAGTTTTAGGTGGTGTAAAGATTTATGAATATACTCCAGGTTTTATGCACGCTAAAAACTTTGTCTGTGATGATAAAATTGCCACAGTGGGAACGATTAATTTAGATTATCGTAGTTTGTATCTTCATTTTGAATGTGGTGTTTATATGTATGATTGTAAAGCTGTCAAAGATATTAAAGATGATTTTTTAAGCACGATTGCACTAAGCAAAGAGATTAGCTATGATGATGTTATCAAAGGACGTTTTCGGGGCTGGTTAGAAGCAATTCTACGATTATTTGCACCGCTTTTATAAAAGTGCTTTTATCATAAAATTTTTTTAAAAACATTGACTTAATGAGGGTTTAATGGTAATTTAATAAAGATATGTAAGGACGTTAAAAGGAGGACAATAATGGCAGTTAATAAAATCGAAGCGACATTAAAAGAAGCCTTAAAGCAGGCAATTATTAAATGTGGTTTTGTTGATGAATATGATCAAAATAGTATAACAATTGAAATACCAAAAGATAAGGCTCATGGCGATTATTCAACTAACTTAGCAATGCAGTTAACTAAGTTATTAAAACGTAATCCTCGTCAAATTGCTCAGGAAATTGTGGATGCGATTGATCAAAATGCAGCCCAAATTGAAAAGATTGAAATTGCAGGTCCGGGTTTTATTAATTTATTCTTAGCTAAAAATGCAATGACTTCAATCATTAAAGAAGTTTTAGCTGAACAAGAAAACTATGGATGCAGTGATCATGGTCAAAAGATAAAATATAATGTTGAATTTGTTTCCGCTAATCCAACTGGTGATTTGCATTTAGGACACGCTAAAGGAGCGGCTGTTGGTGATAGTATTTGTCGAATCATGACAGCGGCTGGATATGATGTAACTAGAGAGTATTATATTAATGATGCTGGTAACCAGATTTATAATCTAGCTTTATCTTTATATGCACGTTACCAGGAAGCTTTTGGAATTGATGCCAAGATGCCTGAAGATGGTTACTATGGTCAGGATGTTAAAGATATTGCTTTAAAGATCAAAGAAACTGAAGGTGATAAGTATTTAAATATGCCTGAAGATAAAGCAATTGCTTTCTTTAGAAATAAAGGAACTGAATATGAATTACAAAAAATCAAAGATATTTTAAAACAATTTAGAGTTTCTTTTGATGTGTGGTTTTCAGAAACATCTTTATATGAAAATAATTGTGTTGTACCAACGGTAGAAAAATTAAAAGAAGCTGGATATACTTATGAAGCTGATGGAGCTTTATGGTTTAAATCAACGGAATTTAATGATGATAAAGATCGGGTCTTAATAAAAAGTGATGGCAGCTATACTTATTTAACTCCAGATATTGCTTATCATTTAAATAAATTAGATCGTGGTTATGAGTATTTAGTTGATTTATTTGGAGCTGATCATCATGGTTATATTAATCGAATGAAAGCAGCAATCCAGGCTTTAGGATATAACGCTGATCAATTAAATATTGATATTATTCAAATGGTTAGAATGATGAATAATGGCGAACCAGTAAAAATGTCTAAACGAACTGGAAATGCCGTTACAATTCAAGATTTAATTGATGAAATTGGTGTTGATGCAACTCGTTATTTCTTTGTTTCTAAAGCAGCTAATACCCCATTTGATTTTGATATCGGTTTAGCTAAATCTAAATCAAATGAAAACCCAGTTTATTATGCTCAATATGCACATGCTAGAATGTGTTCAATTAAAGCTCAAGCTTCTAAAGCAGGATTAACTGCTAGTGATCACTATGAATTATTAGTAAATCCTAAAGAAATTGAATTAGTTAAACATATTAATGAGTTTAGAAACGTAGTAATAGATAGTGCGGTAAGTCGAATGCCTCATAAAATCGCTAACTATATTCAAAGATTAGCTCAATTATTCCATAGCTTCTATAATGAATGTTATGTAATTGATGAAAATAATTTAGAATTAAGTGCGCAAAGATTAGCATTAGTTGAAGCTAGTCGCATTACGTTAGCTAATGCCTTGAATTTAATCGGTGTTAGTGCCCCAGAAAAAATGTAGGAGGATAAACAAATGGATAGTATGGATAAATATCGTGATATGTCAATGGTTGATGTTGCCTTTGAATTAATGTCAAAGAAAAAAACTGCAGTTAATTTCTTCAAATTATGGGAAGAAGTTTGCCAAATGAAAAAATTTGATGATGAACAAAAAGATGAAAAAGAATCTTTGTTTTATACAAACATTACTTTAGATGGACGTTTTATCACTGTTGGTGAAAATGCTTGGGATCTAAGAAGTCGTCATAAATTTAGTGATGTTCATATTGATATGAATGATATCTACAGTGATGATGAAGAAGATACGCCAGAAGAACCAGAAGAAGACGTTGATTCTACAATCGAAGATGATTACAATTAAAACAAACAAAAATGTCAGAGTTAGCTCTGGCATTTTTTAAGTTAATTAAAATGTAATTGTTTATCTTTATTCTTCTTTAGGAGTTTTTAACTGGCTGCATATTTCATGGTATGTTCCTTCATGCTCGTCTGAGTTTTCTTCTAATCGTTTAAAAAAGCGTTTGCTTTTTTAGTGATAAAATGAAATGTCTATTTACATTCCTTGATAGTTTATTTATCCTTATCTCTTCCCATTATTTCTAAGATTGCATTATTAACAGTTAAATAGTTTGCATATAATTCGTTTAAATATTCTTTTCCTTTAGGTTCTATTTGATAATAAATTCTCGTTTTTCTTTTCCCGACTAGAACTTTTTTGTCGCTGATATATTCTTTATCAAGAAGGCGATAAAGAATAGGATACATCACCCCTTCAGCAATCTTGATTTTGTCATTAGATAATTCAGCCATTTTTTGAGCAATTTGATAGCCGTAATAATTTCCATCACCGATTTCAATTATTTTAAGCAGCAGCATTTCCATCTTAAAAAAACTGTTAACAGATTTTGGCATATAAACATTCCTTTCTAAA